>JANMQE010000401.1:0-2647 GCA_031370195.1 Phyllobacteriaceae bacterium | reverse complement strand
ATGCCATGCTCTTTCAGTTCACCCGCATTGCCGATGCCTGACAGTTGCAGGATTTTAGGTGTCGCCAGAGCCCCGGCAGTCAAGATCACCTCGCGGGCAGCACGGACGGTCTCGCCATTCTCCAGCAGAACACCGATGGCTTTGCGACCTTCAAACAAAACCTTGTGCACTCTTGTTTGAGTTCGGATTGTCAGGTTTGGTCGCCCTTCGGCATCGCGCAGAAAGGCTTGCGCAGAACTCCAGCGGCGACCGGCGGACGTTGTCGTCTGGTAAAAGCCGACGCCTTCCTGAATCTTGCCGTTGAAATCCTCATTGTATGGCAGCCCTGCCTCCTGCGACGCGCGAACGAAGGCCCATGACAGCGGATGGCCGAATGCGCGGTCGGACACTTTCAGCGGCCCATCACCGCCGTGAAAATCGCCGGAAAGCCTCTGGTTGCCTTCGATGGCCTTGAACACCGGCAGCACCTTGTCATACGACCAGTTGCGGCAGCCCATTTGTGCCCAGGTGTCATAATCCTGGCGTTGTCCGCGCACGTAGATCATCGCATTGACCGACGAGCCACCGCCGATGACATGGCCTTGCGGCACGATTGTCGGTCGTCCGTTCAAGCCCTTTTCAGGCTCGCCCATATAGACAATCGCGTCCCTGCCCTTCTCGAGAACCTTGAAGAAGGTGGCTGGAATATGGATGAACTTGTCATCGTCGCGCTGCCCGCTTTCAATGAGCAGCACCTTGTTGGTCGACACCTCCGACAGGCGCGCGGCCAGCACGCAGCCTGCCGAGCCCCCACCGACGACAATATAGTCGTAACTGTCCATCCTGATGCTCCTCCAAGCGCCAATCCGTCAGACTGTTCAGCAGAAAACAGTCTGTATCGTCGTGAATTCCTTCAAGCCTTCCTCGCCAAACTCCACCCCGAAGCCTGATTGTTTCACGCCGCCGAACGGCGCGTTGGGCTGGATTGCGCCGTGCTTGTTGATCCAGACCGATCCGCATTCGAGGCGACTTGCCACCGCACGGGCCGCTGCAATATCTGAACCCCATACCGAGCCGCCAAGCCCCGCCGGACTGTCGTTGGCTTTGGCGATTGCCTCTTCAACAGTGGAGTAGCGGATGATCGGCAGTGCCGGGCCGAACTGCTCGAGGTCCACCAGCTTGCAGCCATGATCCACATCGGCAACCAGCGTCACCGGATAGAAATATCCCGCACCGCCAGCCGCCTCGCCGCCGAGCAGCACGCGCCCGCCCTTGGCCTTGGCGTCGTCCACGTAAGAGCGCACGATCTCGAACTGGTTCTTGTTCTGCACCGGCCCGAGCGCCGAGTTGGGATCAAGCCCGTCGCCGACCGGAATGTTGCGCGCGTAATTGGTGAGCGCTTCGCAGGTTTCGTCATAGATGCTGTCGTGCACATAAAGCCGTTTCAGCGCGGCGCAGGTCTGGCCACTGTTGATGAACGCGCCCCAGAACAGGCCCTCGGCAATCGCCTTTGGGTCGGCATCCGGCAACACAATGCCAGCATCATTGCCGCCAAGTTCAAGCGTCAGGCGCTTGAGCGTGTCGGAGGCACCGGACATGATCTTGCGGCCGGTCGCGGTTGAACCGGTGAATGTGACCTTGGCGACATCCGGATGTGTGGTGAGCAGCGCGCCGGTTTGATTGTCGCACGTGATGACGTTGACGACGCCTGCGGGCAGTACCTGATTGATCAGCTCCACCAGCCGAATGGTCGAAAGCGGCGTTTGCGGCGATGGCTTGATGATGACCGTGTTGCCCGCCTGCACGGCCGGCATGATGTGCCAGCAGGCAATCATCACCGGCCAGTTCCAGGGCGTGATTGATGCGACAACGCCGAGCGGCTTGCGGTGCAGTTCCACGCGGCCTTCCGGCGTGTCCTGCAGCACTTCGATCGGCAAATTCAATTCAGCCGTATGCCGGGTCCATGCCAACGCGCCGCCGATTTCGAACCGTGAACCAAGCCCGCCCAGCGGCTTGCCCTGCTCGCGCGTCAAAAGCTGCGCCAGCTCCTCGGCATTGGTTTCAATGATTGCAGCCATGGCGCGACAAGCTTCGGCCCGTTCGCTGTCCGGTGTGTTCTTCCAGCCTTCGAAGGCGAGCTTGGCTGCGGCGACAGCCGCATTGAGATCATCCCTCGATGCCAGTGGCATGAGGCCGACCAGATCGCCGGTTGACGGGTTCATCACCTCGGCATGGGCCGCAGTTGCCACAGCCTTGCCGCCAATCACCAAATTGAATTGAGCCATTTGCCTTGTTCCTCCCAGAGCAGTGCGTGAGGAAGAAGACACCATTGCCGTAAGGCTGTCTTGGAGTCTGGCGCACGCAGAGTTGGACAAAAGCGCGAAGACCATTTCAGTGTCGGTTCGACACCATGTCTTTGGGGGTGCAGTCGAAAACCTGCCGGAAGCAGCGATAGAAATAGGAGATGTCGTTGAAGCCGGCGGAATAGGCGACGTCTGCAATGTTCAGCCGGTCGCCGTCATGGCGCTTGTGCACCAGTTGGTCGCGCGCCAGAAACAGGCGCCGCATGCGGATCAGCGATGTTGCCGTGGTGCCGATCTCGTTGAAGTCATCCTGCAGGGTGCGCAGCGATACACCGAGCTTCGTCGCCAGCCAGCGCGGCGTGAGG
>JANMQE010000375.1:0-3531 GCA_031370195.1 Phyllobacteriaceae bacterium | reverse complement strand
GCAGTGCGCCCGGCATCGCCGCCGCCGATTACCAGCACGTCGCAGAAGGCGTTGATGCGGTCATAGCGGTCAGGATCCGGCGCAAGACCGGCGCGGCCAAGACCTGCGGCTTTGCGGATGAAGCGTTCGGCGAGCATCCAGAATTTGGTCGAGCGCAGCGGGCCGATGCCGGGGCCCATGAAGGTCTTGTAGTAGAAGCCAGCCGAGAAAAGCTTTCCGGCCAAACCGTTGACTGCGCCGACGTCAATATGCAGCGAGGGGAAGCGGTTTTGGCTTTCGGCGCGCATGCCTTCGAAGATTTCGACCTCGGTGGCACGCAGGTTTGGCTCGCGGAAGGCACCGCGGATCAGCGTGACCAGTGCGTTGGGCTCGGCGCTGCCGGGAGCGAAGAGGCCGCGCGCGCGGTGGTATTTGAATGAGCGGCCCAGCACCATTCTGCCGCTGGCGAGCAGAGCGGCGGCGAGCGTATCGCCCTCGTAGCCGGTGATGCGCTTGCCGTCGAAGGTGAAGCTGACAGGCCGTTTGCCCTTGCCAGACGGGTCAATGCGGCGGAAGCTCATTTGGATGGCTCCCTTGTTGCATCACGGGCGAAGATTGCGCTGAAAATTTCGTGGGTTGCGGTGTCACGCTCAACAACCAAATATGCGCGGCAACCGCCGAGGTGCTGCCAATGCTCCTTGTGGCGGCCGCGCGGATTGGGGCGGTCGTAGACATGCGCCAGCCATGCGGCTTCGTCCGCCGAGCCGAGTTCCGGCATGACTCGGGTTGCATCGCCCCAGTAGTAGAATTCGGCGAGGTCGCGGGGTCCGCAGTGGGGGCAGGCTATGCGCATCTTAATGCCAGCGGGGCGTTGCGCCCTGTCCCTTGTCGTCGATCATGCGGCCGGTCTTGAAGCGGTCGAGTGCGAACGGCTTGATGAGCGGATGTGGTTCGCCTTTGGCAATCGTGTGGGCAAAGCACAGGCCTGAAGCGGGCGTGGCCTTGAAGCCGCCGTAGCACCAGCCGCAGTTCAGATACATGCCGGGGATCGGCCCGATGTCGATGATGGGCGAGCCGTCCATCGACATGTCCATGATGCCGCCCCATGAACGCAGCAGGCGCACGCCGCCGAGGTTCGGGAACAGGGCCATGAACTCGGACATCACGTCTTCGACGACCGGCAAATTGCCGCGCGAGGCGTAGCTGTTGTAGCCGTCGATGTCGCCGCCGAAGACGAGGCCACCCTTGTCGGACTGGCCGAAATAAAGATGCCCACCGCCGAAAGTGGCGACGGTGTTGATGACCGGCTTGAGGGCTTCCGAAACGAAGGCTTGCAGGACGTGGCTTTCGATCGGGAAGCGGTTAATGCCTGCGAGGTTAAGAACGTGGCCAGTAGAACCTGCGACAGCGACGGCGACCTTTTTGGCGCGAATGTCGCCACGCACGGTCTTGACGCCGGTGATTGTGTCGCCGTCGCGCAGGAAGCCGGTGACTTCGCAGTTTTCGATCAGGTCAACGCCGCGCCGGTCCGCGCCTCTGGCATAGCCCCAAGCGACCGCGTCGTGGCGGGCTGTGCCGGCGCGCCATTGCATCAGTCCGCCCTCGATTGGGAAGCGGGCGGTGCGGCTCATGTTGATGCCTGGAAGAACGCCTTCGACTTCCTCGCGGGCGAACAATTCGGCGTCGATGCCATTCAAACGCATGGCGTTGCCGCGCCTTGCATAAGCGTCCATCTGCGCCGGGTTGTGGCCAAGGTTGATGACGCCGCGCTGCGAGAACATGACGTTGTAATTCAGCTCGTGGGACAGGGTTTCCCACATTTTCATCGACAGTTCGTAGAAGTGCTGGTTTTCGGGCAGCAGGTAGTTGGAGCGGATGGCGGTGGTGTTGCGGCCGACGTTGCCTGAGCCGAGCCAGCTTTTCTCGACGACGGCGACGTTGGTGATGCCGAATTCCTTGGCGAGGTAATAGGCCGTTGCCAACCCGTGGCCGCCGCCGCCGATGATGACGACATCATATTCCGGTTTCGGCTCAGCCTTGCGCCACGCCTGTTTCCAGCCGGTGTTGCCGGTCAGAGCGTGTTTCAACAACTGGAATGCGGAGTATTCGGCCAAGATGGTTCTGCGGGCTGTTCTTGTTTGCCATTGAAATTGGACTGGAATGCTGACTGTGTGAAGTCAAATTTGCGACATCGTGAGCGTATTTCAATGCCAAGTGAGGCCGCAACTGGAGCAACGCCAGTCTTGCCGTTGGTGCATTGCTCTTCTAACAAGAAAATTGACAGCGGGAGTGGTGATGATTCCGAAGAGAATGCGGCAGGTTTTGCGATTGTTGGCGGGATTTCTGCTGGCCTTCACGGTGCTTGTTGTTGCCTCGGGAACCAGTCGTGCCGACCTAATCTCAGACCAGCGGCAATTGCTGACAGCGCTGAAGACCAAGGCGGACGCCGCCAGCGCGAAAATTCCGGACGCTTCAGGCGATGATGCCAAGCTGGTGCAAATCCGCACGGATCTTGATGGTTTGGTCAAGACTGTGCTTGACGTCGCCGTGGCGTTTCGTCCGCGGTTGAACGAGATCAACAAGCGCCTGACCGACCTTGGCGCTGCGCCGACCGATCCGGATGTGATTGAGGCAGAAGAGGTGGTTGCGGAGCGCAAGCGGCTGACCTCTGAAAAGGCTGCAATCAATGTCGCGTTGGGCGAGACTGAAGATCTGTCGGTGGCCGTCAGCCGAAATATTGATGACATCGCCGAGCGAAGGCGCAACCTTTTTGCTGCCGACCTTTCAAAACGTGTCGATGTGACCAGTGTCTTCAGCACAGTGACCGTGGAGGAATCTTCGTCCGAGTTCACCGCACTTGGCAAGATTGTCAAATCCTGGTTCAGCTTTGTTACCCGTTTCAAGTTCAACGCGATGCTCGCCGCATGCTTTTTTGCACTGCTGTCGGCGGCGATCATGTTTATCGGCGGGCGGCGGCTGTTCGGGTCGCTCTACAGCGCAGACCCGGCGATTACCGAGCCGACGTATCTCAGCCGTCTTTCGGTTGCTTTCTGGTCAACGCTGATCCCGTCGGCATCTTTTGCGGTCTTCCTGTCTGTCACCTATTTCCTGTTCGACTATTTCAAGGTGCTGCGCACGGACATCCGCGATTTGATGTGGAGCGCGTTCTCGATGCTGGCGATGGTGTTTTTCATCTACCGGCTGGCGCGCGCGGTGCTTTCACCGGGTTTGCGCAGTTGGCGGCTTGTGCATGTGGAGGCCAAGCCGGCGCAGTTTCTGGTTTACCTGTTCACCGCAACTGCATTTGTCACCGGGCTCGACGGCTTTCTGGCGGTCGTCAATGAAACGCTCGGTTCGCCGCTGTCGTTGACGATCGCCAAGAGTTTCGGCGCGACCGTTCTGGTCGGGCTGTTGGTCGTGATGATCAGCCTTGTGCGGCCATCTGGCAAAAGCGTCATCAAGAGCCCGTTTGACCGGGCGTCGCGGACCATCCTGTTTCTGCTTGGGCTGTTGCCGCTTGTTGCCGCCGGATTTGGCTATATCGGCTTCGCC
>JANMQE010000314.1:0-2294 GCA_031370195.1 Phyllobacteriaceae bacterium | reverse complement strand
GTGAGGTTCAGCACCACATCGACGTTCGCCTCGCGGATGCGCTCCGTCACTTCGCGATAAAGATGCACATCACGTCGCGGCTTGCCGGTGTCCGGGTCGCGCACATGGCAATGCACAATCGCCGCGCCAGCCTTGGCCGCGTCAATCGCCGCATCAGCGATCTGCTTCGGCGAACGCGGCACATGCTGGCTCCGGTCCTGCGTCCCGCCGGAGCCGGTCACAGCGCAGGTGATGAAAACCTCGCGGTTCATGGAAAGCGGCATCAAGTCCTCCAAATCAAACCCGCAAATCAAAGCCACCTGAACATGCCTGACTTGCCAAGCGATGCTTTGCAGAATACGAATCAAAATTGATGAAAAACGAAAATTCATCGATCTTTCAGCCGGAAAATGCGCCTCTCGATGTGACGTTCCTTGTCCTTCCAGGCGCGTCGCTGCTGTGTGTGGCATCGACGATAGACCCGCTGCGCGCCGCCAACCGCATCGCCGGTGAAACGCTCTACCGCTGGACCATTGTCTCACCGGACGGATCAAACCCTGAAACCACCAGCGGTCTGCCAATCGCTGTCTCCGGCAAGTTCGACGCCAACGCCCGTCACGAAGTTCTCGTCGTCATTGCCGGTTTCGGCACCGCACCTTACACCAAAGGCCCGTTCATCGCAGGTCTCGCCAAAGCTGCCCGCCGCGCCCGCGCCGTCGGAGGCATTGAGGCCGGCACCTGGCTTCTCGGCCACGCCGGGCTGATCGAAGGCCGCGCAGCGACCACCCATTTTGAAGACATGGAGGATTTTCAGGCAGCCTTCCCGGGCGCCGAAATCCGCCAGGACCACTATGTCGTCGACGGGCCGGTTTTCACCTGCGGCGGTGCTTCCCCGGCCTTCGATCTGATGTTGCACATGATCCGCGCGCGCCATGGCATGGGGCTGGCACTTGGTGTTGCCGCGGTTTTTCTCTACGAGCAGTCGCGCGCGCCGACAGACACTCAGCCTTTGGTCGCTCTGGGCGAGTTGGCGCGGAGCAACCCGCGCATTGCGGCCGCCATCCGCCTGATGGAAAGCCATATCGACGAACCTATGGCCATTGCAACAATAGCGGCTCGTCTTGGCGTCACCACCCGCACACTCGAACTCGCCTTTGCCAAGGTGATCGGCGAAACGCCGGGCCGATACCACCTCGGTCTGCGCCTCGCCGCTGCGCGCAAGATGGTGACGGATACAAATCTTGCGATGACCGAAATCGCCGCGCGGACGGGATTTTCAAGCGCAGCAGCCTTTTCGCGGGCCTTTGGGACCAGGTTCGGCAGAAAGCCGACGTCACTTCGATCCGTTTCCGATCAGCGTTTTTAACGGTTGAACCGGTACTCCGTCTCCTGCCACAGCGTCTCACCGGGCCGCAGAATGTTGGATGGAAAATACGGGTAATGCGTCGAGTCGGGCCAGCCCTGTGTTTCCAAACAAAAGCCCGCGAACTGGAAATAAGGCTTGCCGGTCAACCCGTCTGGACCTGCGTGCAGCGTGTCGCCGGCATAAAACTGCACACCCGCCTCGCCCGTGTGCACTTCCAACACAACACCTGACCTGCGCCCCTCGACCCGCACGCCCTTGCGCAAGCCACCCCGCACTGCGGCAAAACACCACGTATTGTCGTAAACAGTCTGCGCACCGCACACTTCATGGCGGATTGCGCGCGGCAGCCGGAAATCATGCGTCGTCCCGGCAACGGGCAGCACCCGCCCGTCCGGGATCAAATCCCCGTCCGTCGGCAAATAAGCATCCGCCAATATCTGCATGACATGATCGCGGCTGTCGCTCAAACCGCCATCATCCAGATTGAAGTAGGCGTGCTGCGCCAGATTGCACACCGTCGGCCTGTCCGTCACAGCCTCGAAAACAACAGAAAGCACACCCTTGCCCGAAACGCGGTAGGTGCAGCGGACGTCAACATTGCCCGGGAACCCCATATTCCCGTCAGGACAGCGGATTTCGAGCACTGCTTCATCGCGCGACACTGCCACAAAGTTCCAGTTGCGCGTGCCGATGCCTTGCGTGCCGCCATGCAGATTGTGCCTGCCCAGGAAATTTTTCTCCAGATGATGCATCTCGCCATCAATCACGAGCACGCCGTTGCGGATGCGGTTCACATTGCGGCCAACCGCTGCGCCGAAATATTTGGAATGCGCCGGATAGTCGTCAAACGCCGGAAATCCCAGCACCAGCGGCGCGCCATGGCCTTTCAAACGGAGATCCTGGATGACCGCCCCCCAGGAGATGATCGTCGCCGTCAGCCCGCCGCCTG
>JANMQE010000284.1:0-12904 GCA_031370195.1 Phyllobacteriaceae bacterium | reverse complement strand
CGTCGTCCAGTAGCGATTGGATCAACTCGGGCCGGACCGCCTGGCCGGTCGCCGGCAATTGAGGAACCCCGTTGCGCATGCCTGCCTGATTGGTATTCGCCGGAGATAGAAGCGACTTTCTTGCAAGGTCAGAGATGACCTCGCCGAGCGTCTGCTTCCCTCTAGCAGCCAAGTCTTTGGCGGCAAGCAATACATCCGGTGCAATATCGATGGTGGTGCGCATGCATCACCTGATACTACATCAGATGCAAAAAATCAATTGCTCAGCTTTACTTTCACCAACTCCCCGTATTCACCATCGAAATCCACGGCTCAACCGGCGTCAGCGGTTCGCCTTCCTGCAATATCTCGATGGAAATCCCATCCGGCGAGCGTACAAATGCCATGTTGCCGTCGCGTGGCGGGCGGTTGATCAGAACGCCTGCGTTCATCAGTCTCGTGCAGGTCTCGTGGATGTTGTCGACCTTGTAGGCGAGATGGCCGAAGCTGCGCCCGCCTGTGTAGGCCCCGGCATTGCCGTTTTCGTCGGGCCAATTGTAAGTCAGCTCCAGCTCAGGCGCGCGTTCGGCATTGGATTGGGCCTTGTTTTTGGGCGCGGCGAGAAAAATCAGTGTGAAACGGCCTTTTTCGCTTTCATGCCGGCGCACTTCCTCCAGACCAAGCTTGTTGCAGTAAAAATCCAGTGATTCGGCGATATCTTTGACCCGGACCATTGTGTGCAGGTAGCGCATGGGGACTGTTCCTCTGTAATTTTTAGTGTTTCAGAACGGGAATAACCGGCTTCAGATTCAACTTCCGCGAAAAGATTGCGGAAAAGCATGGGGCAAGCAGAATGGCACCTTGCCTGATGCATATGGGTTAATGATAACTTAACGGCAAGAATCAGTAACGTGTCACGGAAGGTAGCGCGGGATGGGGGAATTCACGTCATCCTTTGCCGATGAAAACGATGGTTTTCAGGCGGGGCAGAACAGCGCCGAAACTGACGGTCTGCGGTCGGGCGCGGGCGTCGTGGAAATTTCCGGCGCGATCAAATGGTTCGATGTGTCCAAGGGCTATGGATTCATTGTTCCGGACCAGAAAGGCCAAACCGACGTCTTGCTGCATGTGACGTGCCTTCGCCGCGACGGCTTTCAGGTTGCGCTTGAGGGTGCGCGGATTCATTGCCTCACCCGTCCGGGCGAGCGCGGGCTGCAGGCGTTTCATGTGATTTCGATGGACAATTCCACCGCAGTCCATCCGTCGTCCACACCGCAGCGCACCCACGTGACGGTGACACCGACCAGCGGGCTGGAGCGGGCCCTGGTCAAATGGTTCAACCGGACCAAGGGCTTCGGCTTCGTCACGCGCGGTGAAGGCACCGAAGATATTTTCGTCCACATGGAAACGCTGCGCCGCTATGGCTTGACCGAGTTGCGTCCGGGCCAGGTGGTCCTTGTCCGCTTCGGGCCGGGCGACAAGGGCCTTATGGCATCGGAAATCCACCCGGACATCGGCGCGCCGATTGCTGTCTCCAACTGAGATGGTGATACGAACGGCGATTGCATGGCTAAGGACGTTTCTTCTGGCGTTGATGTTTGGCGGCTTGGCGGGTCTGCAAGGATGCACTGCCGACAAGACGGCGATGGTGCTGCCAACAGATGGTGCGCCGTTGGTCACCGCCAGTGCCAAAGGCGAAGTGAAATTGTCCATTGAAATTGCCGATGATGCCAGTGAGCAACAGCGCGGCTTGATGCATCGGGAGCGGTTGGCCGACGGGCACGGCATGTTGTTCGTGATGGAAGCCACCCGCGAAGCGAATTTCTGGATGAAGAACACCCCGTCGGCGCTTGATTTGATATTCATAGCCGAAGACGGGCGAATTGTCACGATCAAGCGCGGCGAGGCACTGTCGGAAGCGATCATTTCGAGCGAGGCGGACGTTCGTTTTGTGCTGGAGATTGCCGCTGGTGAAGCCCAGCGTCTCGGCCTTGCGCCGGGCGATGCAATGCAACATCCGGTCATTGCAGCCATTGCAGACAAGAAGCCCGCCGGAAACTAGACGATGCAGCATTTTGGCCATGACGGGTTCGATCTGGCGTACATGGATCACGGGACTGGCGATCCGGTGCTGCTGATCCACGGCTTTGCGTCCAACGCGCGCGTCAACTGGGAGGCTCCCGGTTGGATCTCCACGTTGAACGAGGCTGGATACCGCACCATCGCAATCGACAATCGCGGCCATGGTCACTCAGCAAAGAGCCACGATCCCAAGGATTATCATCCGACTGCCATGGCTGGCGATGCTTTGGCCTTGCTTGACCATCTCGGGCTCGAGAGTGCCCATGTCATGGGCTATTCGATGGGCGCGCGGATCAGCGCGTTTGCCGCCCTTCAAGCGCCATACCGTGTGCGCTCGCTGGTGTTCGGCGGGTTGGGTTACGGCATGGTCAAGGGGGTCGGCGACTGGGACCCGATTGCCGAGGCACTGCTTGCACCTGATCCCGCCGCCATCACCCACGTGCGCGGCGCGGCGTTCCGCAAGTTTGCCGATCAGACCAAGAGCGACCGGCTGGCGCTTGCCGCCTGCATCCAGACCTCGCGCGATCTGATAAGCCCGCAGGATTTGCGCATTTTGACCATGCCGGTCCTTGTCGCGGCGGGAAGCCTTGATGATATTTCCGGCGGCGTGTTCGAACTCGCCGCCATGATGCCGGATGCCGGCGGTTTCGTCATTGAGGGCCGCGACCACATGCTGGCCGTCGGCGACCGCAGCTTCAAGAAGGCAGTTCTGGCCTTCCTCGCGCGGGTGCGGTCGTGACGACCAAGGCCGGTGTGCTGCATGATGTGTTCGGGTTTGACAGCTTTCGCGCCGGGCAGGAAGACATTGTCGACAATCTTCTGGACGGTCAGCACGTCTTGGCCGTCATGCCGACAGGGTCCGGAAAATCCCTTTGTTATCAGGTGCCTGCGCTGGTTAAAGGCGGTTTGACGATTGTTGTTTCGCCGCTTGTCGCCCTGATGCAGGACCAGGTCGCGGCGCTGAAACTGGCAGGTGTTGCAGCCGAGACGATCAACTCCGCCGCTTCGCGCGACGTCAATGTCGATATCTGGCAGCGCGTTGCGGCGGGCGATGTGCGTATCCTTTATCTTGCTCCCGAACGGCTGATGACAGAACGGATGATTTCCGCGCTGCAGCGGCAGAATGTCAGCCTGATTGCAGTGGATGAAGCGCACTGCATCTCGCAATGGGGCGCGTCCTTTCGTCCGGAGTATGAGGCGCTGCATGGTTTGCGCAATGCTTTTCCCGGCGTGCCCATCGGCGCGTTCACCGCCACTGCCGACGAGTCCGCGCGGCGCGACATCGTCCATCGGCTGTTCGGCGGACACGCCGAGGTGCATGTCTCGGGCTTTGACCGTCCCAACATCAGCCTCACCGTCCAGCAGAAGGCCAACACCGGCAAACAAATGCTGGCGTTTCTGGAAGATCACAAGGGATCAAGCGGCATTGTCTATGCGCTGTCGCGCAAGAGCACAGAAGAATGGGCCGGGCCCCTCACCGAAAACGGCCACCGCGCGGTGCCCTATCACGCCGGCCTGTCGTCGGAGCAGCGGTCACAGACGCAGGAATTGTTCATGGCTGAGCGCGGCATCGTCGTCTGCGCGACCATCGCCTTCGGCATGGGCATCGACAAGCCGGATGTGCGCTTTGTGTTCCACGCCGATCTGCCGTCCTCGCTCGACGCCTATTATCAAGAGATTGGCCGGGCAGGGCGCGATGGTTTGCCCGCAGCCGCGCACATGGTGTTCGGCATGGGCGACATCCGCCTTCGCCGCAATTTCATCGAACAAAATGACGCCGACGACATCAACAAGCGGCGCGAACACCGGCGGCTGGATGCGCTGGTCAATTATTGCGAAGCCTCAAGCTGCCGCCGCATCTCGCTGTTGTCCTATTTCGGCGAGACGTCGGAACCCTGCGGCAATTGTGACATGTGCGTCAGCCCCGGCGAGACGCAGGACGGCACGCAAGATGCGTTGAAAGTCCTTGAAGCGGTGCGCGCGACCGGTCAGCGCTTCGGCGGCGGCCACGTTATCGATGTGCTTCTCGGCAGAGCCAACGAGCGTGCGATCAGCATGGGCCATGTCGATGCTTCCGTCTTCGGGACGGGCAAACACCGCAGCAAGACCGAATGGCAGCCGCTCGTCCGCCAGATGGCCGCGGCCGGCTTGCTGACTGTCGATTCAGGTGGTTTCGGCGGCCTTTCGATCTCGGACAAGGGCCGGGAGCTGATGCAGGGTCATGGCGACTTCCGCTATCGCAAGGATCAGGCCAAGCTCACCAAGAAGGCCCAGCGCAATGAGGCCATGGTGGCGGCAAGCAGCGATCCGCAATCCGAAGCGCTGATCACACGGCTCAAGGATCTGCGGCGAAGACTGGCGGCGGCGCGCAGAGTTCCGGCCTTTGTGATCTTCTCCGACAAGTCGCTGATCGACATGGCAAAGCGTGTCCCTTTAACCATGCAGGATTTTGCCGGCATCCACGGCGTCGGCGATGCCAAGCTGAAGGAGTTTGGCGCGGTCTTCATCCGTGAAATTGCCGCAACAGTGAACGCAGCTTCTGCCGATTGACCATTTGGAGGCATGGCATTTCCGTTTTGCGGGAATTGCACTATATTCCTTCCCACACTGATGGAGATGGTCATGTCAAACAGCGCCCACTATGCCGAAGCCCGGCGCACCACCGTTGACCCGGTTTGGGAAAAAGTGCGCAGCGAGGCTGAAACGGCTGCCGCGAACGATCCGGTGCTGGCCGGCTTTCTCTATTCGACCGTTCTCAATCACAATTCGCTTGAATCTGCCGTGATCCATCGAATTTCCGAGCGTCTGGACCATCCTGATGTCCCCGCATCACTGGTGCGCCAGACGTTTCAGGACATGGCGCAGGACCATCCGGAATGGTCAAAAATCCTGCGCGTAGACATGCAGGCCGTTTACGATCGCGATCCGGCCTGCGAGCGCTTTCTCGACCCGCTGCTCTATTTCAAGGGCTTTCACGCCATCCAGACGCACCGTCTGGCGCATTTCCTTTGGGAAACCGGCCGCCGCGATTTTGCGCTCTATCTGCAAAGCCGCATGTCGGCAATCTTCCAGGTCGATATCCATCCTGCCGTGAAGATGGGGCAGGGCATATTCTTCGACCACGCCACCGGCATCGTTATCGGCATGACAGCGGTAATCGAAGATGATGTGTCGATCCTTCAGGGCGTGACGCTCGGCGGCACCGGCAAGGAAACCGGCGACAGGCACCCGAAAATCCGCCGCGGCGTCTTGATTGGCGCTGGAGCTGAAATTCTTGGCAACATCGAGGTGGGGAGCTGCTCCAAAGTCGCAGCCGGATCGGTCGTGCTTAAGGCTGTGCCCAAATGTGTCACAGTTGCCGGTGTTCCGGCTCGCATTGTCGGAGAGGCTGGATGCGCAGAGCCCGGCAGGGCGATGAACCAGCTGATTGCGGTCAGCGCGTTCGACATGGATGACGACGGCTGACACAGCCGGAAATTCCTGTTTTCTTGGATCACACGTATGTCCGGCTTGCGGTGCAATTGAACGCATGGCACAAGCCGGTTAAATCAATGCGCCTTGCGGAGAATTGCCTTGAAGCCTGAAGAACTGAAAAAACTCGACGCTTACTTCAAACGCGTCTTCCTGAACCAGGCGCTGCAAGTCAAGGCGCGTCCTCGCAAGGACGACTCGGCGGAACTGTTTCTTGGCGAGGAATTTCTGGGGCTCATCTACCGCGACGATGAAGACGGCGACCTGTCCTACAATTTTTCGATGGCCATCCTCGATATGGATCTTTGACGGTCAGTTTTCCTGACTGGACGCCGCCGTTGTCCTGACGACGGTTGCGGCAAACCCGTCGAGTTTCTGGTCCAGCACTTTCCAATCTGCCAATAACGACGACGGGAAGCGTGTCATCATGACAAGGTCTTCGCCAACATGAATGTCGCGGTCGCAACCGGCAAGATTGGCACCAGCCCTTGCATCGTCGAGGCATCGGGCGACAAACATCTTTCCCGGTTTCGCAGCGCCAACGAACAGATATTCATCAATGAAGCCTGCTGATTCTGGCAGCCGATACCTGACAAGCCCGTTTGAAAGCGCCTCGCCATCGCCGGAAATCATTTTGCGATAGATCGGATCAAGCCTTCCAGACATGTCGCGGCTGAGCGTGCGCGGCTCAAACGATAGAAAAATCAATTGCCTGGCGGGGTCGGCATTGTTGAACGCCGCCCGCGTTGGTTCGGCAAATCCATCCATCGCGGGCCAAAGCGCATAAAGGTCGAGACGGCCCGCAATCCCGCCGCGCCGCTGCTCCGGATAGCGGATGTGGTTTGCACTGACGGACAGCACATCGTTGCCGATTACGACCTCATGCAGCGTCCTGTCATCTGTATGGCCGCCCATGGACAAACGCTTGCCGATTTCCCGTCCACCAAAGCTGATTATCAGCGACAGCGCGGCAAGTGTCGCAAACACCCAGAACAGACGGTGGAAAAATCGCGACTCGACCTGAACAAACGATGCGTCAGCTGTTGCAGCCAAAACCGGCCCCCTTGTTCCAAATTCAGACAGGTCCGCGGCACGAATATTGCAGCCAGAACCATGCTGCACTGTCGCGGCTTATGGTTAATGCTTGGTGTATGGATGAGTGTTCAACTGCTTGTAGCAGCCTTTGTGGCAGGAATTTCACTTGCCGCGACGGCCGGGAATCTGGTCGAGGCACGTACGAAAACCCGCGCCCGGCTTGACCGGCCTTTTGTCGACAGCGACCGGATCGGCTGGTCATTGCTGCGCGTTCTCCTCGCCGGTCCCTATCTTCTGGTCGCCGAAGCGTCATTTGCCAAAGACGAGGGGCGCGTCGGCTTGATAGCGTGGTCGGCTTCAATCCTGTTCGCCAGCCTCTGGTGCCTGGCCAGCGGCATTCTGCTGCTTGAATTGCTCTGGCAAATCGCCCAGCATCCGGTCTTGTGAATATGTGAGGGCAACGCGATGACCATCTATGCAATCGACGGTGTGAAGCCGCACTATGAAGACGAAAACAGCGTTTACGTCGCGCCCGGCGCAATGGTCATTGGACAGGTTTCACTGGGCCGCGATGTCAACATCTGGCCGTGCGCTGTCATTCGCGGCGACAATGAGCCGATATCGGTCGGTGCAGGATCGAACATACAGGAACATTCCATGCTGCACACCGATCCCGGCTTTCCGCTGGCCATCGGCAAAGACTGCACCGTCGGCCATCGTGCCATTCTTCATGGCTGCACCGTCGGTGACAACAGCCTGATCGGCATGGGGGCCATTGTCTTGAACGGTGCCAAGATCGGCCGCAACTCGCTTGTCGGAGCAGGCGCTCTGGTGACGGAAGGCAAGGAATTTCCTGACGGCTCGCTGATTGTCGGTTCGCCCGCCCGCGCAGTGCGAACGCTGGACAAGGCTGCGATAGCGAAGCTGAAGGCATCAGCCGCGCATTATGTCGCCAACGGCAGACGCTTTAAGAGTGGCCTCACGGAAGTCTGACTAAAAAGGATAGTGAAAAAAGCGGAGCCGGCGCCTGGGGAAAGCGCCGGCTCCTGTACACCGGTCGTTGGGGACGGGGAGGGTGGGGACTCGACCGGGTATCTCCTGAAACTGTTACTGTCCGACGCTGCCGACGATGACCTGACGGTTGTCATCGACGGAAACCCATTGCGTCGCGTTCTTCTCTGATTGGCGCTTGAGGAATTTGTACTCCGTCTCGTTCCACGCCAGAATTTTCGGCTCCAGATTGTCCAGCACAAAGTCGCCGCGATCCGTGCGCACGGTCAGCACCGCGTGACCGGCACCGTTCTTCTGGCGCACCACGGTGATCAACAGGTCAGATGCCGGAACGCCGCGCTCCTGAAGCTGCTTTTGCTTGAGAAGCACATAGTCCTCGCAGTCGCCGCGGTTGACAGGAAATGACCATCTCTCCTCGACGCCCCAGAGGTCCATGTCTGTCACCGGCTCGATCATCGTGTTGATCGAATTGTTGACATCCTGCATCGCAGCCCAAAGTGCGCGCGTCAGCTGCACGGAGACTGGCTTTGTTGTTTTGGCGCGGCAAGACGACGGATTGTCCTGACAAAATTGATAGTGACCGATCGGCTGGCTGGTGCGCAATCCTGATGGCATCGAGCTTGCGGCATTGGATGATGTCGCCAGCATTGGCAGTACGAGTATCGCCAACAATCCTGATCTTATTTTCTGTGTCATTGACCCGTTCCCTGTATGGAACCATCAATGCCAGAGATGTTTTGACATCACGCAAAGTATAGTGCTGGTATTATAAGCAATGTTGAATTGAAATTGAGGAAATATTATAGAAATTAAGTATAAAATTGATCACATATTCGCCACCCTAAATTTACCATAGCCGCGGTGATTGCCATCGGGCAAACGCAGGAAGGGAGGATGTTTGCTTCAGAAGACGACCGGTGCCGCAACGCGTGAAGCAATCGAAATGACCAAACACCGCCCTTTTTGCCACGTTTTTCTGTTCGCGCAACGCAGAAAGTTGAAATTGATCAACACCATCAGTGCAGTCCGATCTCCCCACTTGTGGGGGAGATGTCCGACAGGACAGAGGGGGGCGCCTCGCGCAAAGGCTTCGGTGAGAGTCAAAAAGACATGAAGTGCAAAATTGCAATTGACAAATAAAGTTTTCCATGTCCATGTTCATGTTTCGTTCAACAACGGAGACAGTGAGACCTTGGACTGGCCGCTAGCAATCACCCGCAACACAGAAGCGCTCCGCAAGATCGTCGCGGTGATGTTTGCGATGTTGCATGATGTTGATCGCGGCAGCGTCTCCGTTGGCTCCGGCAGCAGTCCCCTCTCCGTCGGCTTCGCCGACACCGTGCCGGGGCGAGCCACGGGTCTCGCCCGTCCTTCGGACCCCCAAAGGGGCGAGGTTAAATCAACCATCGCGGCTTTAACCTCGCCCCGCTTGCGGGGAGAGGTGTCGGCGAAGCCGACGGAGAGGGGACTGCGCGCCGACACAAGTGCCTACACCCTCCCATCCCGCCTCTACGCGGCAATCCTGGTGATTCTGCGCCCGGCAGAATCCGCGCTGCGCCGCCTCATCGTCATCGCCGCAAGGGGTTTGACATTGAAGTCAAGGTCCGCGAGCCGACTCCTGCCAAACTTCCCCGCCTTCGCAGCCAGCAACGCCGCGCGCATCCCGAGCTTCGCCCTCCTCGACCCGCTCAAACACTTCTCCCTCGAAGACTTCAACCAAAACGCCAACCCGCACACCAGCTTCTCAAGCTCCTGGGACCCAAGCGACTTCGCCCCCTCGTTTGCGCAGATTGACGAACCCATCAACGCAGCCCAGCTCTTCAGCCGCATGCGCGCCTTGCGTGCCGCGCTCAGCGACATCCCCAAACAAGCCCGACGCCTTGCAAGATGGCAAGCCCGCCGCGACGAATTGCTCAAGAGCAGAACAGCATTCAAGCCCATGCGCATCTCGATCTTCCGCCCCGGTTTCCCTCCCGGCTGGAGACAGCGGAGCATTCACGCAGTCGATGAAATCCTGCGCGAGTGCCACGGTCTTGCGCTTCATGCGGTCAACGGTCCGGATACGGGGTAAAAATTGACTCCGCAAATCGTTGTTTTTATTCAATATATACCCGTGACGTTGGTCATTCCGGGTCTGTGCTGCGCTTGTCCGGAACGACGGCGCATCAGGGGCAAATGGCAATCGACACAGTACGCAACCAGGCAAAACGAAAAAGGCGCAGACAATGCCGCGCCCATAGACAAGTCCAGACGGATAATCGTCAACCCGCGAAGGCGGCGTCCAGTGTTTCGACCCGTTGCAACACGGCAAACTCAACGGCAACGCCATCGTCAAAATGTCGGACGACCTGGCCGCGCATGGTTCCCAGCGTCACTTGTGTTCCCAGCGCGGGTTTCACATCCGTCTCAATGGCAGCACCGGACAGCGACAAATCGACAATGCGGCATTCATACTGGCGGCCATCGCTCAGCGACATCACAGTCACCGGGTTGCGCGGCGACACGCGCTCATGGCGGCGGTCTTCCGGCAGATCCAGTTCATGCCGGTTGGCGAGCCACGTCAGCTGCGCGGCAAGCTTGTCCTTCTTGCGCTCGGACGCAAGGATCGTCATGGCAAACCCGTCGGGCAGGGAGCGCGTCATCACGCCTTCAACCCGGCCGATATGATCGATATAGGCGATGACCTTTTCGCCAAGTTCGCCAGCATGTTCGGAAATCAGCGAGCAATTGCCCGGCGACATGTCCACAACCTTGCAGGCGTGCTCCGTGCGGTCTTCCAGCATGTAGCGCCCATACAGCGCGACATTGACGCGCTGGAAGTCCCGGCGCTCTGATCTGCTGGATGGTGCTGCGCTCATGGTTCTGTTCGCCATTTTGGCTTTGGGTTCAATTACCCCAAGCTCAAATTGAACGTTACAAATGTTCCATTAACAAGTCGTAACCCACACGGGAAAATGCGGCCTATTTTCTCTCTTCTTCCGACAATCCGCCGGCGATCACGGTCAGATGGCCGAAGCGCTTGCCAGTATCCACATTTTCGCGGCCCAGTGAGCGCGGCCCTGAGATGTTTTCCAGTGAAGGCCTGAGCGGCGGCACATCGAATCGCGGGCGGTTGTTGAGGAAAACCAGCTCCTTGTCGGGATCAATAACCCTGACTGAGGTGACCCGGCTGTCTACGATCAGATCGACGCTTAGCCAATATGGCTTCTCCTTGGGGAAAATTGCGCCAAACATCCTCGGGCTCTCGCTTGTATTTGCCAACGGCAGGAAGATTGCATCAAACCCCAACACGCGTTGGCCTTTGGAAACTCCATCGAACGTGATAAGGCTGACCGTCTTTTCGGCAAAACAGGCATTGACCAGCCGGCGGATCAGGCTCATGTCGCCCAGCGAGAACAGGCTCAGGAATGCATAGTTCTTCAACTCGCGTCCATAAATGGCACACACGCGGGTGCCCGCGAGCCGAAATGTAACCTCCTTGCGCATGCCCTGTTCAAGGATGAATGTGTCGGCCAGATGCGTGCGAATGTCCACCGGCTCGATCTGTGTGCGATACGGCGCAGGTCTTCCATCCCGGATCCGGTTCCAATAGAGAAAAAGTTCTGTTGTTCCCGGGTGTGACATCAAACTTCCCATCATGCCTGCGCTGCGTATGCCTGTGCCAAAACGGGATTGTTTCCTCCGGTTCAGCCTCTTCAATGAAGGCTCAGCAGGTTCCATGCCAGCGGCGCGTCGGGTGTCCACAGGGTTATCCACGGGGCGGCAGCGTTAAGGTTAACCAGTGGTTTACGTTGTCTTGAGAGGGACGGCGTGGCATACAGGATGCACTTCACGAAGCCGTTGGCTTTGCAGCATTAAATTGGTTTTGGGTCGTTCTCCGGGGAGATCAGGGACTCGAAACGGCCGCTCCGGGCAGATGCCTTGAGCGGCCTTTTTTTTAACCAGTTTGGCGTCATATGTGCCCGAAACTGGAGATATCCATGAGTTTTGATCAGGCCCCGCAGGAGCACCAACGTGCGCTCAACATTCCAAACAGCATTGTTGCCGTTCTCGCCGCCTGTTTCATGATTCACATCGCCCGGAACCATGTTCTGAGCGAAAACAGCAATCTCCATATCCTGTTCTATGGTGCCTTCATTCCCGCCCGGTACGCCGAAAGTCCGGGCTGGGAAGCCTTCACCAGCCCGGTGACCTACTCATTTTTGCACGGCAGCTTCGGCCATCTGTTGAACAATTCAGTCTGGCTGGTCGCGTTTGGCAGCCCGGTGGCCAAGGCGATGAGCAACCTCCGGTTCGCACTGTTCTGGATCGCATGCTCGATGATCGCCGCGCTTTTTCATTACCTTGCTGATCCATCAAGCGTTGCACCGATGATCGGCGCATCCGGCGCTGTAGCAGGCATGATGGGCGCTGCGGCCCGCTCCGGCTTCCGCTTAAGGGCCGATGCTGAATCCGACGATCAAGCGCTCATGTTGCCGCCGATCAAGAGAGTGCTGCGCTCGCGCACGGTGTTGATGTTTCTGGGTCTCTATATCCTCATCAACGTCGGCATCGGCGTCTTTGGGGCCACAGATGGCTCACCCGTCGCTAACATCGCCTGGCAAGCCCATATCGGCGGGCTTGTTGCAGGCTTTGTTTTGTTGCCGCTTTTCGTGGGGCAGCGCGGGGCGGATTTTTTCGCCAAGGGATTGTAAGGCGGGACGCAGGTTGTCATATCCCTAGCAGGATTGCTTGGGAGGCCGACATGGAAAGACTGCTTGGGCGAAAATTCTGGATCGGATTGCTCCTGCTTTACATGAGCGTCGTCATTTGGGCGGGCGAGCCGCTGGCTCAACTCTTGTTTGGCCAGATAAACAAGTTTGGTGCGCTGTCGCTGATCGGCGGCGCAGATCAAGATTGGCGCAACTGGGCCGTCGTGCCGATCACGTTGCTGTTCACCGTGCTTTATTGCAAGCCGGTGTGGCGGTTTTTATGGCGCGTGCCTGTAATCGGCCGCTTCTTCTCCGACAAGGTGTTTCCCGATCTGAACGGCGTCTGGGATGTCGAGATGCATTCCAACTGGCCGATGATCGATAAAATGCAAAAAACTGCGGCAGAGGGCGGTGCGCTTTATGATGTGCTGAAATTGGAAAGACCGGAGATGCTGGCCGTAAAAAAACTGGTCGCTATCATCGACATCGAGAGCCCCTGCCAGGATTGATCGATGGTAGCGACCAGTTTTTTTACGGCCAGCATCTCCGGTCTTTCCAATTTCAGCACATCATAAAGCGCACCGCCCTCTGCCGCAGTTTTTTGCATTTTATCGATCATCGGCCAGTTGGAATGC
>JANMQE010000271.1:0-1790 GCA_031370195.1 Phyllobacteriaceae bacterium | reverse complement strand
AGCCGTCAATTAGGCAAGAGCCTCCAGTTTTATGCAACCTATACTTTCTCGAAAGTGTTGGGAACTCTGGCTGGTGACGGCGAAGACGTTGACCCGTTGGATGCACGTGGACGTACTTATGGTGTTCTGAACTTTGATCGTACTCATGTCTTCAACCTCTCGTACAACTACAATATTCCTGAGTTGGCACGTGGCGGATTGAAGAACCCCTTCACCAGTGCTTTACTGAATGGGTGGCAATTGTCCGGTATCACAACTCTGAGTAGTGGTACTCCAATTCGCTTGAGATTGACTGGTGATATTGTCAGTGGTCAAACGGCAATTGCTTATTTTGGTTCAGATGCTTTTATTTCTGGAAATAATGCATCAGGCGCAGTTTCCCCTAATATTACGGGCGACCCGCGTGTCAATGGTACAAAAGTTGGTGAGAAGATCGTTGATCTGGCAGGAATTGCACTCCCGGCTCCTGGCACTTCAGGTCCCTCAGTTTCACCGTTGTACCTGCGTACTCCTAATAAATCCAATTTTGACGTAAGCCTCTTTAAGAACTTCAAGTTTAAAGAGACGAAGAATCTGCAATTCCGTGCAGGATTCTTCAACGTCTTCAATCAAGCGTTTGCGAGAAACTTCGACACTGGCGGTGGCGGAAATAGCGATATTTACGTGACCTTACAGACCGTTTGTAACTCAAGAACAATTACTAACTTCAGCTATCTTGACGCAAGTGGTGCTTCACAGACCTACAATCAAACGATTGCTAATGGTGTTGGTGGTACAGCTCAAGGTATTTGCGATATTTCTAAAGGATTTAGTTATACACAGGATACTAAAGATAACTTTGGAAAAATTCTCACGAAGCGCGGTGCTCGTGTTATTGAGTTAGCGCTCAAGTTCACCTTCTAAGTCTCGACTTAATCGGTGTTACAACTATTGGTGCGAGGGGGATGTGAAAATCAGCTCTCTCGCACCAAATTTATTTTGGAGGTCTCCGATGAAATATTACTTATTCACACTTGCTGTTTTATTGATAACTGGACTTGTCATTGCACAGGATGCTTCACAGCGGTTGTTGTATGCTGATTTTGAAAAATTGAATAAAGATAATCGCCCGATCAGCAGTCGTGAGGGGCAGATTATGTTTGATGCCAATGCCCCTTCTGGAAAACCCAAAATCACTCCGCAGATGTTTGGCGTACAAGCACCACTCACGCAACGATTAGGATTTCAATTTGAAATTACTGCGCCGAATGCCTGGGCGGAAGCATCCATGAAAATTGTCGGCATGAAAGACAAAGGAAGATTAGATGATTGGGCAAAAACATTGCTGGTAAAAGCTGAAGATGTGACCGTCTATAAATTTCTTTCTCTTGATCTTGGGGCAGCTGGTACGAACCAAATCAGAGTGCGTGTTATCAGTGAAGGAAATGGTGTGGATGCTGGTAGCGCACATCCTGAAAAAACGATTCAGGTGACGAGTTCACTCACGACCTATAAAATTCCACTGGCTGATTTCAAGCAACCAACAGGTGATTGGGTCACAAAAAAGGTGACGACTGAACAAGTGTTGAAAAAGCTGACCGGCATTCAATTAAGCGTCACTCAGGTTCCATCTAAAGGAATTGTAGTGGTTGACAACGTGGCATTTGAAAAGTAGTTTGTTATGTCAGACAGCCCCCATAAACCATACGATCAGGCATTCAAGTTTTTAGCCGAACAGGATGCCGAAGCGATCTTATTTCTGGTGGGAGCGTTACCGGAAAAAATTACGGCAATTGAATCGCTCCCGCCTG
>JANMQE010000262.1:0-3816 GCA_031370195.1 Phyllobacteriaceae bacterium | reverse complement strand
CGCCCTTGACGACCATCAGCTGGAAATGGATCGGCAGGAAATACTCGCCGATGATGTGCAATTTCGATACCGGCAACAAATGATGGATGTCTGCCACGCGTCCGGCAAGCGTATTCTCGATCGGGATCATCGCAAGGTCCGCCTTGCCGGTCTCAACCGCATTGAACGCATCTTCAAACGTCGCGCAGGGCAGCGGCTCCATGGCGGGAAACATGTTGCGACAGGCGGTGTCGGAGTTGGCACCGGGCTCGCCCTGGAAGGAGATGCGGTTGGTTTTGGCGGCTTGCGCGTTCATGTCATATCCTCAGATCCCGGCAACAATTTCGCGGGCGCGTTCCAGATCTTCCGGCGTGTCTACTCCAAGCGGGACGATTTCCACAATCTCGACATCAATGCGCATGCCCGCCTCCAACGCGCGCAATTGCTCCAGACGCTCACGCTTTTCAAGCGGCGACGGGGCGAGGCCGACAAAGCGCTCCAAAGCAGAACGGCGATAGGCATAAAGGCCGATGTGGTGGAACAGCGGGCCATCGCCCCATGGCGCGGTGGCGCGGGTGAAGTAGAGCGCCCGAAGACGTGACTGCGACACCGCACTGCCAACCACCTTCACAACATTCGCGTTCACGCGCTCTTCATCTCGGACAATTTCAGCGGCCAAGGTCGCAATATCGACATCAGTATTTTCCAGCGGCATGATTGAGCGCGAAATGATCGCCGGATCGATAACCGGCAAATCACCCTGCATATTGACGATGCACTCATAGTCACCGCGCGGGTCAAGCGCTTGCAACGCTTCAAATATCCGATCTGAACCGGACTGATGGTCAATACGGGTCATCACCACTTCAATACCCGCGCCTTGCACGGCATCTGCAACAGAGCGGGTATCCGTGCACACAACCGTGCGGCCGATATCAGCCAACATCGCCTGCTCAGCGACCCGAACGATCATCGGCTTGCCGCCAATATCAGCCAACGGCTTGCCCGGAAGGCGGGTTGAGGCCATGCGGGCCGGGACAAGGATGATGGTTTTCATGCAATCAAGCCGCGTTGATGATTCAGGTGTCAAAAAGTCGCTGTTTGCAGCGCCGTCACAGGCCTTATAGGTGTTGCAAGTCGCACGCAAAAGACCTAGTTTCCGCCCGATTTCAGGACAGGGATTCCAGATCGGGTTCCCGGACACCGGAGACAGGGACAGATGGACTCATTTGAACTGAACAAAATGGCCGGCGCTTTGCTGGCGACTGTTTTCGTTGTCATGTCAGTACGCTTGGCGTCCGAAGCGCTGTTTGAACATGGCGTCCCCGAAAAGCCGGGCTATGCAATCGAAGCGGCAGAACCTGCCGCAGGCGGCGAGGCTGCCGGCGGCGCACCAGCGGTAGTCGAACCCATCGCGCCGCTTCTTGCCAGCGCTGACGCCACTGCCGGTGAAGCCGTATTCAAGAAATGTGCCGCCTGCCACACCGTCGATAAAGGCGGTCCCAACAAAGTCGGCCCCAACC
The DNA here is from genome assembly GCA_031370195.1 of Phyllobacteriaceae bacterium. Lineage (GTDB taxonomy): Bacteria > Pseudomonadota > Alphaproteobacteria > Rhizobiales > Rhizobiaceae > JANMEX01. The sequence continues at coordinate 2,314 of JANMQE010000262.1, read as the reverse complement.
TCTACGGCATCATCGGTCGCGGCATGGGCGTGCACGAAGGCTTCAACTATTCGGCGGGCTTGAAGGCAATGGCCGGAAAAAACTGGGATTTTGAGTCCATTGCGCATTTTGTCACCAAGCCCAAGGCTTTCATCAAAGGCACGGCAATGGGATTTGCCGGTCTTCCCAAGCCTGAAGACCGCGCCAACCTGATTGCTTATCTGCGCGGCCTGTCTGACAGCCCGGTTCCGCTGCCGTAAAATCACACACTTTTGAAACGAAATGACCGGGCTTGCCCGGCCTTTTTTGCATTAAGGTCCGGCCACCTCTTGCCTTTGCACACCCGGGCTCACATCCTTTCCTTCATGTGCAATGAGGAGCAATTTGGATGAGCCGATATATGGCGCGGCTGGGTTTGGCGGTATTGTCTGTCCTTCACCTGACGACTGCATCGACATTTGCCATCGACTGGACACACGGCACCGCGCTCAATGCTGCGCCGCGCCTCGCCGCCGGGTTCGCCCATTTTCCTTATGTGAATCCTGATGCACCCAAAGCGGGTCTTGTCCGGCAAGGTGCACTTGGCTCGTTTGATTCGTTCAACGATCAAATCACGCGGGGCGAGGCGGCGCCCGGGCTCACGCTGACTTATGAAACCCTGATGATCCCATCGCTGGATGAGACCGATATTTCTACAAACTACGGTCTTCTGGCCGAAGCAATCAAATATCCGGACGACTTTTCCAGCGTCTCCTTCCGGCTGAATGCCAATGCCAAATGGAATGACGGCACGCCTGTTACGGTTGACGATGTGATATGGAGCCTCAACACGCTGAAGGAAATCAACCCGCAATACGGCTTTTATTTCGCCAATGTCGTGAAAGGCGAAATGACCGGCGAGCGCGAGGTGACGTTCACCTTCAGCGAAAAAGGCAACCGCGAACTGCCGCACATTCTGGGGCAGTTGCCGGTGTTTTCAAAACTCTGGTGGGAAGGCAAAGACGCCACTGGAAAACAGCGCAACATCGCCGCGCCGACGCTTGAGCCACCACTTGGTTCGGGGCCTTACGAGATCGGCAAGTTCGAGGCCGGGCGCTATGTGGAATATGTGCTGGCGGACAATTACTGGGGCAAGACACTGAACACCCGGATCGGCACCGACAATTTTGCGATCCAGCGCTATGATCTCTATGGCGATGAACAGGTGATGATGGAAGCGTTCAAGGGTGGCGCTTTCGACTACAGGTTTGAACGCTCCTCCAAGAATTGGGCCACCGGCTACGAAGGGCTTCCTGCGCTTGCCAATGGTTTTGTGATCAAGGAAGAGTTCCCCAACCGCGATTCGGGCAGAATGCAGGCATTTGTGCCAAATTTGCGCCGTGACAAATTCAAGGACCAGCGGGTGCGCCGCGCGTTCAATCTTGCTTTTGACTTTGAGACGACAAATCGAAACTCGTTCTTCGGGCTCTACGAGCGCATTCCAAGCTATTTTGCCGGGACCAATCTGGCTTCCACCGGTCTGCCGCAAGGCAAGGAGCTTGAGATACTCACTTCCGTGAAAGACAAGATTCCGGCGCAGGTTTTCACGACGCCATACGCAAATCCGGTCGGCGGCGACAATGCAAAGATGCGGCTGAATTATCGCGAGGCATTGAAGCTGCTCAAGGAGGCGGGGTGGTCGTTGAAAGACAGCAAACTTGTCAACGACAAGACCGGCGAGCCGTTCATTGTCGAATATCTCGACTATTCCGATGTAAACTCGCGCTTTGTGCTGCCGTATGCGCAGAGCCTGGAGCGCATTGGCATCAAGCTTGATTACCGCACGGTCGATACCTCATCGTATGAAGAGCGTGTGCGCAAGTTTGACTATGACATGATCATGTACGCGTGGGGTCAGTCGCTGTCACCGGGCAATGAGCAGCGCGAGTTCTGGGGCAGCAAATCCGCGACCCAAACAGGATCGAAAAACTACGCCGGCATCGCTGACCCGGGAGTTGACGCCTTGATCGACAAGGTCATTTTTGCTGCGGATCACGACACGCTTGTCGCCGCCGCGCACGCACTCGACCGCGTCCTCTTGGCGCATGATTATGTGGTGCCGCAATGGTTCTCGCAAATGGACCGCTACGTCTACTGGGACCGCTTCGGCCGCCCGGCAAGACTGCCGGAGTATAATTTCGGCTTCCCTGCGGTCTGGTGGTACGATCAGGCCAAGGCGGAGCGGATCAAGTGATCGCCATTGAGGCGTGCGGATTGCCTCTTGCACTCTAAGCGCCGGTCGATTCCAAATGCACTCGGGCGAATCAGCGCCGGAAACGGGATATCTGTTGGTTTT
>JANMQE010000222.1:0-4873 GCA_031370195.1 Phyllobacteriaceae bacterium | reverse complement strand
CGAGATGGGCGACGTAGGGCTTGATGATCTGCAACTCGTCAGGCGAGTAGATGCCGCGGTCCAGATCGCGCGGCATGGACAAAAGCACAAACTCGCCGCGCCGCCTCGCCAGCGCGATGCCAAGATTGTCGGCATATCCGGCTGGCAGTTGCCAGTCATTGTAGAACGAACTTTGCAGGAAAAACTTCTCGTCAACCGCGCCGGACCCGCATGTCACATAGCCAAGCGGCATTGCCGACAAGCAGTTCATCACCGGATTCTTGTGCACATATTCGGAAACATAACTTGCTTCCGTCTGCGCATCGACATCAATGCGCACCAACACTTTGGCCGCTGTCGGCGCTATCGAGTGTTTGACGATCCCGAGGCATTTGGCGTCCAGCAGCGCCATGACAGGGCGCAGCGCATCTTCCCACTCAGCCTCGCCGGTGGCGCAGCCGTAAATCTTGTGAATGATGGCATCGTCAACTTTGGTCATGCGTGCGCGATGAACTTCTTTGCGCCGGGAAGGCCCGGCCCTTTGTTTCATTTTCGCACAATTGTCGCCTTTGTCACGCCAGCGGTCAACAGGCGGTCCTCACACCACAAGAAAGTCGGCGTTGGTCAGCAGCGTTCCGTCCGTCACCTCTGCAAACAGTACCAGCCCGCCTGCAGCTCCCGCGCCATTGGTGTCGTAGTAGATCGTGCCTGACGCGCGGTCGTAGACAACCACTTCTGAACCGTTTTGCCCGGCAAGTGATGTGTCCTCAAACAGGTTCGCCGCTAGCGTGCCGCCGGTGGCGAGCGCTGTGAAGATCGCGTTCTCAAGCTGGATCGTGTCAGCGGCGATGCTGAAATCGGTGATCGTGTCAAAGTTTGTGCTGGCATTCAGCGCGGTGTTGAACAGGAAATTGTCCGACCCGCCAAGCCCTGTCAGCGTGTCGTTGCCAAGCCCGCCATTCAGGATGTTTGCACCCGCATTGCCGGTCACCGATTGGATCACCGCGTTGCCGGTCAATCCCAGCGCGGTCACGCCTGCGGCATTAGTGGTTTCGAAAATCTCGATGTCATCATCTGCCGCAAGCGTGAACGTCACACTGGTCTGCGCGCGGTCAGCCGTGCCGCCGCCAGCAGCCTCGACGATCAGGTCAGTCGTTGAATTAACGATATAGGTGTCATTGCCGCCATAGCCGATCAGCGTGTCGCGCAAAGTGTCGACTCCGCCGTTCAGGGTGTTGATGCCGTTGTTGCCATAGATGGCTTGCGCAAATTCATTGCCGGTCAGATTGATGGTGTTGAACAGACCGGCGCTTGTGGTCTGCAAGACTTCGATGCCATCACCGGCACCCAGAACGTAAGAAATCGTGGCCTGCACCCGGTCATCCGTGCCTTCGCCTGCATTTTCAACAATGACATCATTGACTGAGTTGATAACGTAAACGTCGTTGCCGGCAAGACCGGTAAGCACGTCCGCCAGCGCATCTGCGCCGCCGTTCAGAATATTCGAGTTGCCGTCACCCGTCAGCGTGTCGAGTGCGGTGCCGCCAGTCAGGCTTTCAATATTCACAATCGAATCTTCATTGACACCGCCAACAGTGACGTTGCTCGGCGTGGCGCCGTTTAATGTTGCCACAACGGCGAGCGTCTTGTCGCTGAAATCGGCCGTGTCGCTGCCACCCAATCCATCGACAACGTCAACACCGCCGCCGCCTTTGATGATATTTGTCCCGGCATTTCCGGTGATCGTCTGGCCGATGTCACTGCCGGTCAGATAAAGCGCGCTGACGGAAGCGGCGTTGCTGGTTTCCAGAAACTCAATGTTGTTGGCGGACGACAAGGCGAATGAGACGGACGCCTGAACACGGTCCGCCGTGCCGCCGCCCGCGCTTTCGACGATCAGATCGACCGTTGAGTTTATGAGGTAAAGATCGTTGCCATTATAACCGATCAACGTATCGCGCAGGGCGTCCACGCCGCCGCTAAGCGTGTTGGTCCCATTGTTGCCGTAAACAGCCTGTGCAAACTCGTTGCCGGTGAGGTTGATGACTGTTGCCAGACCGGCATTGTTGGTTTGCAATACCTCGATATTGTCTCCGGCGCCAAGCACATAGGACACGCTCGATTGTGCCCGGTCATCGGTGCCGCCGCCTGCAATCTCGACAATATTGTCGAGCGCCGAATTGATCACGTAGACATCATTGCCAGCGAGGCCAGTCAGCGTGTCAGCCAATGCGTCAATGCCGCCGTTCAGGACGTTGTTGCCGGCGTTGCCGGTGATTGACTGGGCAATTTCGTTGCCGGTCAGGTTGATCAATGTTGTCAGCGCAGCATTGATGGTCTCCAGAAACTCGATGTTGTCGCCAGCACCGAGCGCGAATGACACGCTGAGCTGCGCGCGGTCTGCGAGGCCGCCGCCTGCCAGTTCCACAATATTGTCGGTTGCCGAATTGATGACATAAGTGTCGTTGCCCAAGCTGCCTGTCAGCGTGTCTGCCACACTGTCGCTTCCGCCATTGAGCGTGTTGGCCGCAGCGTTGCCGAAAATGGAGTCGACGCCGGTACCACCGATTGCGTTTTCAATGACTGTACCACGTGAAATCGTGAGGTTGGCGACGCCGCCAAGCACATTCGAAAAGGTTTCCTCGCCGAGCCGGATTGTGTTGGCAACGCTGGTGCCGGACATGTCGATTGTGTCCGTGCCGCCGTCGTCGTGCACCATCATGAACATGTCGGCGCCGATGGTCACGGCGCTGTTGAGCGCGGTGTTGCCGGTGTTGGAATTAAACCCGTATGTCGTGTTGCCGGTGCGGGTGGTGGTAGAGCCGCCGTAGAGCCGGTCCATCGCAATCCCGTCGGCAATCGACGGCGTCAGCATGAAGCGGAAGTCGGCATTCACAAATGTGTTCGGGTCAGGGAACTCGTCGCCAATGGCGTTCATGTATGACATGATCGAATACTGGACGGAATCGTTCAGATAATTGTTGTCGACGCCGTATGTCGCGTTGCCATTGTAGTTGCCGCCATGGCCGAGGCCGAGCGCGTGGCCGATTTCGTGGATGTAGGTTTCAAACGAATAGCTGTCGAGCCCGGTGCCGAACTGTGTCAACCAGCCCGTCGTCAACATGACGGTCGCCGACGTGATCGTGGTCCCGGACGCATTCCAGTTGGCATAGGCATTTGCGCCAGCATCACTGTCATCGAATGTGATTTCGGCAGCGCCGACCGTTGTTGTGAAGGTGATTCCGGCGAGGTCGGTCCACGCCCGTAATGCCTCCAGCGCAAGCGTCTGACCCTCTGCGGTCAAGGCCGTGATATTGACTGTCAAAATGCGGTCAACACTGAGATCCCAAGCGACACCGCGATAGCTTAGATCATTGTAGTTGTTGATCAGCTGCCATGATATTTCATCAGCCGTATACACCATGCCACCTGCGGTCTGCGGCACCGCTGTGAGCATGAAATCGCCGATTGACGAGTCGTTAAACGACCCCGCGTCCAGAAAAAAAGTTCCAGTTGCGGTAGCGGTATAAATAATCCTCGAATCCGAACTGTTGGTCGTGTTTCCTGCCGGTCCCCAAGTCGCGGCACCGGAATCATCGTTGAAAGCCACCTGCGTTGTGCCGTTCGTGCCCATAAGCCGCAAGTAGGGGTCGCTCAGGTCGGTCAGGCCATAGCCGTGCATCCGGAACTCATAGGTGGTTCCGGCAACAAGATCGACGCGGTACCAATCGTGGTCACCCAGCGTGTCCAGTGTGCCGTAAACTGTGGTCCCGAGGGGCGAGAGGGCAGTTGTTGTCGAGTTGCCTGCAACGGTGTCAACCATGGAAGTCTCCCTGAATTTTGAATGCCGGCCAACGCCTGCCCCAAGCGCGGATTCTCCAAGCACAGAATCCCACAACCGGCCACGAATGGCAAGCAATTAGCAGCCAAGCATGAACGGCCGTGCAGTGTATTTGCCGGTTTTTTAGTTAAATCTTCAGACGGCAAACAATGTCAGTCCTCGACGCCAAGCTGCGTGGCAATCGGCCTGACAAGGGTGCGGGCGGAAAATGCGGTGACCTTGTTGTCATGTGAGGAAAGCACGGATTTCACGGACGTTTCCGGCCCGCCGCTCAAAGGCGCTGTTACAATTGTGATGTCCATCGAGTATTGGGAACGCGTTTTCACGGTCACCCTGATCCTGTGTCCGGAGCCATCACCAAGCGTCACCGCGAGCCCCAGGTCCGCGCTCAGATACTGCGCCAAAGCTGCACAGAATGTGCTCGAAGTGTCGGCGCTTTCCGTCACTGGACTTTCGATGAAACGGCAGTCGAGCACGACCCGCTGAGCAGCACTCGCATCAGAAATGATCATGCTGTTGCTCCCGATGGCAATGCAAAACGCAACTGTCGCGCTCCGCAAACGGCGCGGGTTGCCCACCTGAGGTGCCGGGCAATCTTTCGAAGCAGGAGTCGATCCGTGTGATACCACCATTGCTACCCGTCTGCCATTGTTCACTACCCAATCTTACACCAAATCGTGACAGGCATAAGGCCCGCAAGCGGCTGCGGTTTCACGCCAATTCGATCATGTTTCGCACCCGTTTCGCGCGGATTTGGCTCACCTAATTTGAGACCAGTGTCTGGCTTTTCAGCCATGTCCGGAAGCGCTCCAGTGGCGGATAGCCTTCTCTCGTTGAGGGCCACACGAGCCAATAGGAGCCGACCGATTTCATCGGCAACGACAGCGCCGGAACGAGTTTGCCGGTTGCAAGTTCGTTTTCGATCAGGAATTCGGGCAGCAGCGCAAAGCCGATGCCGTGCACAGCCGCCTGCGCCATGGTTGCGATCTGGTCGAACACCATGCCACCGGAACCGGTGCTGGTGACGCCTTGCTGGGCAAGCCAGACCGGCCA
>JANMQE010000211.1:0-13024 GCA_031370195.1 Phyllobacteriaceae bacterium | reverse complement strand
GCTTTGGCCACGCTTGCCGTGCGGGCATTTCTTTCGGCAAGGACGACATGGTCATTCCGGAAACCAAGGAAAAGATGGTGGCTGACACCGAAGCCTTGGCGACGGAATATGAGCAGCAGTACAATGACGGCCTGATCACACTGGGCGAAAAGTACAACAAGGTCGTCGATGCCTGGGCCAAGTGCTCGGAAAAGGTGGCCGAGGAAATGATGGGCCGGATCAAGGCGGTCAAGTTCGACGCCGACGGCCGTCAAAAGCAGATGAATTCGATCTACATGATATCACATTCGGGTGCGCGCGGTTCGCCCACCCCGAGGAAGAGCGGCAGACAAAGGCGCTGATGGTCGAACTGGAAGAGGTGATCGACCCGCTGATGCTGGTTGAAAACCTGCGCCTCGGCCAGCAGCAGATCGTCGAAATCGCCCGTGCGCTGTCAGTCAATTCCCGCATTCTGATCATGGATGAGCCGAAGTCGGCGCTGAGCGCCCCGGAAGTTGAGGTGCTATTCAAGGTGATCCGCGACCTGACCGGGCGCGGCGTGTCAATCGTTTACATCTCGCATCATCTGGAAGAAGCGCTGCAAATCACCAACCATGCGGTGGTGTTGCGCGACGGAACCATGACCGCATACGCACCGCGCAGCGACATCAATCTGGAATGGATCGTCCGCAACATGGTCGGCGACAATTTCGACCTTGGCTCGCCGCCGGTTGGGCACACAATCGGCGATGTCGCGCTCGACATTGACGATATCAGTGTCGCAGATGCCGCCGGCGCTGGCTATTTGGTCGTTGACCGCAAGTCGCTGAAAGTGCGCTCAGGCGAAATCGCCTGCATTTACGTACTGATGGGGCCGGGCGCACCGAACTTCTGGAATGCGTCGCCAGCGGGCTCAAGGCGACGACGGGAAAAATCCTGCTCGAAGGCAACGACGTCGCGCATATGTCGATAGCCGACCGGATCGCCAGCGGATTGGCGCTTGTGCCGGAAGACCGCCAGCGCGATGGCCTCGTCCAGACCATGTCGGTCGGCCAGAACCTGTCGCTTGCCAGCACCAGCGTTTTCACCAAGAGACTGATGACCTCGCGCCGCGACGAACAGGCCATAATCGACGAGACCATCCACAAGGTGACCGTCAAAACCAGCAGCGGAAGCGCAGCCATCGGGTCGTTGTCCGGCGGAAATCAGCAGAAGATGGTAACGGCAAGATGCTGGCAACCAACCCGAAAGTGCTGTTGCTGGATGAGCCAAGCCGGGGCATCGACATCGGCGCAAAGGGCGAAGTGTTCAAGCTGTTGGCGCAGCGCGCCAGACAGGGCCTGCACCAGCGTATCGCGCATGGTGTCTGATGAAGTGCCGAGCGACAGCCGCCAAGCGCGCCAGATCGTCCGCCGCCAGCTGATTACCGAAGCCGTCATGGCTGAGGGATCGATGCGGATTGAAGACCTGACGGACCGGTTCGGCATCAGCCTGATGACCGCTCATCGCGATCTGGACGAGCTTGTCAGCCGCGGGCTGTTGCGCAAGACACGGGGCATCGTCTCCGCCGCGCCGACCGGGCTGATTGAATTGAGCGATGTTTACAGGTCCAGCCGCCAGTCTCATGAAAAGCAGGCGCTCGCAGAAGCGGCCATGCAGTTCATCGAGCCGGGTCAGGCGGTGTTCTTTGACGATTCGACCATTGTGCTGCAAATGGCGCAGCATCTGCCCGGCAAGGTACCGCTGAGGGCCATTACCAACTCGCTCACCCTGATGAACGCGCTCAAAGACATCCGCGACGTGACGCTGCTTGGTCTTGGCGGCCAGTTCTACAATTGGTGCAATGCCTTCATCGGGCGGATGACCATCCATGAAATTTCAAGGCTTCGGGCCGACACCGTGTTTATGTCGATGTCGGCGATCACCGACGACATGGTGTTCCACCAGTCGCCGGAAATGGTCGAGACAAAGCGCGCGATATTTGACTCGTTGGCAACGCGCATCCTGCTGGCCGATCACAGCAAGTTCGGCCGCCGCGCGCTGCACAGCTTTGCGGCGCTGACAGAGTTTGATGTGGTCATCGTTGATGATCATACGCCGTCAACGCATATCGAAAGGATGAGCGCAAAGGGCATCAAGGTTGTTGTCGCGCCGGTACGGCGGGCGTCAAATTCAACAGCAACCCAAGCGCCTGTCGCGGTCTGACCTGCGTGCAGGCGGGATGATACCGCATGCAAAGCCTCCTTGGCTCGGCATTGGCGGCCACAGGCAAGGCGTCGTGGCGGTCGTCGCAGGCACCTGCTCGATCAACGAGTTTGTGTCGTCTCAGCCATGCATTGACGAGGGCTGGTTTTGCCGCGACGTGATGCAGAACCTGATCAATGTGCTATCCGCCTCGCACGTGCATATGGCGTTAAGAAGTCCGGTTTGAATTTCCGCATCATTCATTTCTCCGGCACGCTTTCCAGTTCAGACATTCGAGCGACACAAAAATCATTGCACAAAGCAATTAGCTCTTGACGTTTGGAACGTTCCAGTTCTATGACATGGAACGTTCCAAATTGGGAGGAGTTGGGTGTGAACTGGGGGTTGGTTGGCGCGAGTACGATTGCTGCTGAGCACATGATCGGCGCGATGCGCATGAATGGCGGCGAGCTGGGCTGGATCGTCAGCAGCAAGGCCGACCATGCTCACGCCTATGCAAAGACGCACGGTATTGCCAATGCCACCGCCGACATGAATGACATGCTGGCCGACCCAAGCGTCGATGCCGTCTACATCTCCTCAACCAACGAAAAGCATCTGCCACAGGCACTGGCGGCAATTGCTGCGGGCAAGCATGTGCTGTGCGAAAAGCCGCTCGCAATGCGCGCGAATGATGCGCGGATTATGGTCGAAACTGCGGCGAAGCGCGGCGTCGTGTTTGCCACCAATCATCACCTGCGCAATGCCGGTTCGCACATGGCAATCCGCGAATTGATCGCGTCCGGTCGCATCGGCAAGGTGCTGTCAGTTCGGGTGCACCACGCAGTCTACCTGCCGCCACACCTGCAAGGCTGGCGCATCAATGACGCTGGCGCGGGCGGCGGTGTCATTGCTGACATCACTGTTCATGACGCTGACACGGTGAGGTTCCATCTCGGCGAGGACCCGGTTGAAGTTGTAGGAATCGCAACCGCATCCGGCATGGGGCAGGGCGTCGAGGACTCGGTCATGTCAATCTGGTCGATGCCATCCGGCACGCAGGTCTTTGCCCACGAAAGTTTCACGCATGCCCATGCAGGCACCGGCATTGAAGTGCACGGCACGGAAGGCTCGATCATCGCCAAGGGCGTGATGACGCAGCAGCCGGTTGGCAAGATTGAATTGGTGACCGGCAAGGGCCGCGAGCAAATTTCCTACAGCACCCACAATCTCTACGGTCAGGCCGTGAAGCGCTTTCACGGGGCTGTGGCGGGCACCGGCACACCGGCTGCTGACGGCTGGGATGGCGTCAAGTCGCTGGCGGTTGCAGAGGCTGTGAAAGAGGCCGCCGCGACCGGCAAGCGCATCGCAGTGAATTACGGTGGCTGAGATGGGCAAGATCGTTTCCTTCGCTGACGCCGCCGCCCGCATTGCAGACAATGCCGTTGTCACTGTGTCGTCGTCTTCGGCACTCGGTTGCCCCGACAAGATGCTTGCGGCAATCGGTATTCGCTTCGACACCGACGGCCATCCGCGCGGCCTCACCATGCTGCACCCGATTGCCGCTGGCGACATGTATGGCGTCAAGGGTATCGATCATATTGCAAAGGACGGGCTGATCGCGACTGTCATCGCCGGTTCCTATCCGTCAGGCCCGTCAAACCTGCCGATGCCGGAAATCTGGAAAATGGTCGTGGAAGACCGCATCGCCGCCTACAATGTGCCGTCCGGGATATTGTTCGACATGCACCGCGATGTTGCCGCCCGCCGCCCGGGTGTTTTGACAAAGGTCGGTCTCCAAACTTTTGTTGATCCGGTGCGCGAAGGCTGCGCGATGAATGCCAAGGGCGCGTCAAAGCCGATTGTCAAACGGGTCGAGCTGAACAGCGAAACCTGGCTGCACTTCCCCAACATCGCGCCGGATGTCTGCATTCTGCGGGCAACGACCGCCGATGAGCGCGGCAATCTGACATACGAGCATGAGGGCGCCTATCTCGGCGGTCTCGATCAGGCGATAGCCACGCGCAACAATGGCGGCCTGATCATCGCGCAGGTCAAGCGCGTCACCGCCACCGGCTCGCTGCGCCCGCACGATGTGCGCGTGCCGGGACATCTTGTGGACCTGGTCGTCGTCGATCCCGAGCAGAAGCAGACAACCGAAACCTTCTATGATCCGGCCATTTCGGGCGAGATCATGCGGCCTTGGGAAAGCTTCAAGGCGGCTGAACACGGGGTCGAGAAAATCATCGCCCGCCGCGCAGCGATGGAGTTGAAGCAGGGCCAGACAGCCAACCTCGGCTTTGGCATCTCGGCCATGGTTCCGCGTGTGCTGCTGGAAGAAGGTCATGCCCAATCCGTGACCTGGGCCATCGAACAGGGCGCGGTCGGCGGCATGCCACTCACCGGTTTTGCCTTCGGCTGCGCCTCCAATGCCGATGCCTTCATGCCCTCGCCAAGCCAGTTCACCTATTTTCAGGGCGGCGGGTTTGACATGAGCTTCCTGTCGTTTTTGGAGGTCGATGTCGAGGGTAACGTCAACGTCTCCAAACTCGGCAAGAAACCGTATCTTACGGCTGGTTGCGGTGGGTTTGTCGACATCACTGCCAATGCGAAGAAAATTGTGTTCTCCGGCTGGTTCGAGGCTGGTGCGGACATTGCGCTGACAGACACGGCACTGACGGTCGCCAAGCCCGGCAAGTTCACCAAGATGGTCGACGCGGTCGAACATGTCACCTTCTCCGGTAGGCGTGCCGTCGAGACGGGACAGGACGTGATGTACGTCACCGAGCGCTGTGTCATCCGGCTGACAAGTGATGGCTTGCTGGCCACTGAAATCATGCCGGGGATCAACGCGCGCAGTGACATTGCCGAGGCCTCGCTTGGCCGCGTCAAAATAGCCGAGAACGCGACGCTGATGCCCGCAATGCTGTTGAAACCCGAACCGATGGGGCTGAAGCTATGAGCGGTGTCCTGTTCTCGGTAGACGCTCGCATCGCGACGATCATGCTGGACAATCCGGCCAAGCTGAACGCGCTGACGCCCGCGATGCTCTCCGAACTTGCGCGGCTTTGCGACGTGATTGAGGACGACGCAAACATTGTCTGCGTCATCCTATGCGCCGCCGGTGACCGCTTCTTCTGCGCAGGCGCTGACATCAACGCGTGGGCCGACCTGTCGCCCGACGCCTTCGCCCGCCAATGGGTACGCGGCGGGCACCGGATTTTCGACCGGCTGGCGCGGCTTGCCAAGCCGACGATTGCAGCCATTGCAGGCAACGCCTTCGGCGGCGGGCTTGAGCTGGCGGCTTGCTGTGACATCCGTATCGCCGCGCAAAGCGTCGAGTTTGCGTTGCCGGAAACTTCCGTCGGCATCGTGCCGGGTTGGTCGGGCACGCAGCGGCTGAGCCGGTTGCTGCCGGAGCCTGTGCTGAAGGAAATGGCGCTTTTTGGCCGTCACCTTTCCGCCGACCGTGCGCATGCGCTGGGTTTTGTCGCAGAACTCTCCGATGATCCGAGCGCCGCTGCACAGGCCATCGCCTCACGCCTCTCAGAGACATCGCCGCGCGCAACCGAAGTCGCCAAATACATGATCCACGCTGCTGTCGACGAAGACAGAAGCGCGATGATCGAAGCGCTCGGCAGCGGCATGATGACCGCGACGGCGGACAAGGCCGAGGGCGTCGCAGCCTTCCGCGCCAAGCGCAAACCAAACTTTCCGGGAGCCTGAGATGACCAAATTCACAGTTATTCCGGCAAGCCGCACGACACTGCCATCCGGGCCGTACAAGGGCCGCCATTTCATCAATGGTCATTGGCAGGACAGCGCGGACGGCAGGACGTTTGAACGCATCTCGCCCTCGCATGGCGTGGTCGCCAGTGTCTCGGCGCTGGGCGGCGAAGCGGAGACCGAAGCTGCAATATCAGCGGCACGCAAGGCATTCGACGATGGTCGCTGGAGCACTCTGTCCGGCAAGGCACGGGCTTCATATCTCCTGAAGGTCGCAGACCTGATAGAGAAGAATGTCGAACCGATGGCGCTTCTGGAAACGCTGGAAAGCGGGAAGCCGATCAGCCAGTCGCGCGGCGAAGTGGAAGGCGCAGCAGACCTCTGGCGTTATGCCGCCTCGCTCGCCCGCACCCTGCATGGCGACAGCCACAACACGCTCGGACCTGACATGCTGGGGGTGATCCTGAAGGAGCCCGCAGGTGTTGTTTCAATCATCACACCATGGAATTTCCCGTTCTGGATCCTGTCGCAGAAACTGCCGTTTGCGCTGGCTGCCGGATGCACCTGTGTAGTCAAACCATCCGAGATGACGCCGTCAACGACGGCTATGTTGGGCGACTTCGTTCTTGATGCTGGCATCCCCGACGGCGTGGTCAACATTGTGCTCGGCCATGGCCAGCCGGTCGGCGCGCTGATGACGTCTCACGCAGACGTGGACATGGTCACATTCACCGGCTCAACGGCGGTCGGCAAGAGCATCGCGGCGACAGCGTCCAACACCCTGAAAAAGGTTGCGCTGGAACTGGGCGGCAAGAACCCGCAGGTTATCTTCCCTGACGCTGATCTCGAAAGCGCCGCCGATGCGGTCACGTTCGGTGTCTACTTCAACGCCGGCGAATGCTGCAATTCCGGCAGCCGGATCATTGTTCACGAGGATATTGCCGAAGCCTTTGTCAAGGAGGTCGTCGCGCTGTCTGCCAAAGTGCCGTTCGGTGATCCTCTTGATCCGGCGACACAGGTTGGTGCGATCATCTCGTCTGCGCATCTTGGCAAGATCGATGGATATGTCCGCGATGCCGAGAAGGCAGGAGCCGAGGTCCGGCTTGGCGGCGCTGGCTTTTCTGTGCCCGGCCTGTCCGGACAATTCTACGAGCCGACAATTGTCTCCAACGTCACGCCGGACATGGCGATTGCCCGCGAAGAAGTGTTCGGGCCGGTGCTGTCGGTGATGACATTCCGCACGCTTGATGAAGCCGTGGCGCTGGCCAACGACGCTGCCTACGGGCTTTCAGCCGGTGTCTGGAGCGAGAATATCCACACCTGCCTGTCGTTTGCCCGCCGCGTGCAGGCCGGGACGATCTGGACCAACACCTGGATGGACGGCTTTCCGGAAATGCCGTTCGGCGGCTTCAAACAAAGCGGCTCCGGCCGCGAGCTTGGCCGCTATGGCCTTGAAGAATTCCTTGAGGTGAAAACGCTGACGATGCGGATCGGCCGCACGCGCACGCCTTGGGTGAGACCCGTGTGACCGGACATCGGCAGACGGGAAGAATCGTAAACGCATACCAACACGGAGGAAATCCTATGCGAGGAATGAAGTTGACAATGATCGCGGCGATGGCGCTGGCCGGTTCGACAATATTGGCCAAAGCAGCGGAAGTGGAAGTGCTGCACTGGTGGACGTCGGGCGGCGAAGCGGCTGCGCTTGAGGTTCTCAAGAAGAACCTCGAAGGCCAAGGCGTCGCTTGGAAAGACATGCCGGTCGCAGGGGGCGGCGGCGAAGCAGCAATGACGGCCCTTCGCGCCCGAGTCACCGGTGGCAACCCGCCCACCGCCGTGCAAGCGCTCGGCTTCGACATCACCGATTGGGCCAAGCAAGGCGTCGTCGGTGACCTTAATGACGTGGCGACCAAGGAAGGCTGGGACAAGGTCATTCCTGCCGCGCTTCAGAACTTCTCCAAATATGACGGCAAGTGGATCGCTGCGCCGGTCAACGTCCACTCGACCAATTGGGTCTGGATCAACAAGGCCGCATTGGATGCCGCGGGCGGGAAGGCACCTGAAACATGGGATGAACTGGTCGTCGTGCTCGACAAGATGAAGGCCAACGGCATCACCCCGCTCGCCCATGGCGGCCAGCCTTGGCAGGAAGCCACCGTGTTTGACGGTGTCGTGCTTTCGCTCGGCACGGACTTCTACAAGGCCTCGATGATCGACCTCGACCCGGCAGCGCTCGGCGGCGAGAAAATGGTCGAAGCCTTCACCCGCTTTGCAAAACTGCGCACCTATGTCGATGACAACTTCTCCGGCCGCGACTGGAACCTTGCCTCCGCCATGGTCATCGAAGGCAAGGGCGGCATGCAGATGATGGGTGACTGGGCCAAGGGGGAATTCCTCAAGGCGGGAAAAGTGCCGGGCAAAGACTTCGTCTGTATCCGCTTCCCGGGCACCCAAGGTTCAGTCACCTTCAACTCCGACCAGTTCATGATGTTCAAGGTCGGTGAAGGCCAGCAGGCGGCGCAGTTGCAGATGGCTTCCGACATCGAAAGCCCGGCCTTCCAGTCGGCCTTCAACGTCGTCAAAGGCTCGGTCCCGGCCCGCACTGATGTGCCCAATGATGCCTTCGACGACTGCGGCAAGAAGGGCATGGCCGACCTTGCAGAAGCCAGCACCAACGGCACGCTGTTCGGCTCGATGGCGCATGGCCATGCAGCTCCGGCGGCGGTCAAAAACGCGCTTTATGACGTCGTGACCGCTGCCTTCAATGGCGAGCTAGAGCCGGCTGCCGCTGCAGCCGAACTCGCCAAGGTCGTTGCTGCTGCAAAGCAGTAACCTCCCGGCTGCCGGGCGGGACGGCAAACCCGTCCGGCAGACCCTGATACCCAGGAACCGGCGCATTTCGGCCCGCACACCCGCGGGCCGGGCACGTATCAATTTGCCGCATCGAGCGGCGGGAGAACAGGCAAATGGCGACAGTGTCACAGCCCGGGCAATCAAGGAAGTCCGACACGGTCGGCTGGCTGCAGGCGAACCTGCCCAAGCTGGTGCTCGCGCCAAGTTTTACCGCCGTGCTGGTCTGCGTCTACGGCTTCATCGCCTTCACGCTGATCTTGTCCTTCACCAATGCCAAGTTGTTGCCGACCGATTTCACCGAATTTGTCGGTTTCAAGAATTATGCCGCGCTTTTCGAGCACAGAAACTGGAAAATCTCGCTCACCAATCTCGCCATCTTCGCGCCGATGTACATCATTCTGTGCACCGTGATCGGGCTCGGGCTTGCGATCCTGCTCGACCAGAAAATCCGCATCGAAGGCATGCTGCGCCCGATCTATCTCTACCCGATGGCGCTGTCGTTTATCGTCACCGGCGTCGCCTGGAAATGGTTCCTCGATCCGGGCATCGGCCTTGAGGCCGTCGTCAAAAGCTGGGGTTGGGAGACATTCTCGTTCCGCTGGATCAAGGACAGCGACATGGCGATCTATACCATTGTCGTCGCAGCGGTCTGGCAGTCGTCGGGCTTCGTCATGGCCATGTTCCTCGCCGGATTGCGCGGTGTCGACAATGAGATACTCAAAGCCGCGCAGATCGACGGCGCATCGAACTGGAACCTTTACACCCGCATCATCATTCCGCTGATGCGCCCGGCTTTTTTGTCTGCCTTCGTCGTGCTCGCCCATCTGTCGATCAAGACATACGACCTTGTGATCGCCATGACCGGCGGCGGGCCGGGCAGGGCCACCTACATCCCCGCGATCGCCATGTATGACTTCACCTTCACCCGCCAGTCGATGGGCATCGGCGCATCGTCGGCCATCGTCATGCTTTGCATGATCGCCGCCGTCATCGTGCCCTATCTCTACTCCGAACTTCGCCAAGGGAGCCAGGCATGAGCGCCGCCCCGTCGCAAAATGTCGCGGTCCGCACCTCGCCGTTGGTCCGCGCCCTGATCTACACATTGCTGATATTGGCCGCCGCCTACTACATGCTTCCGCTCTACGTGATGGTGGTCAACTCATTGAAGCCGCTGGAGGAAATCCGCCAAGGCCAGATGATGAACCTTCCTCAGGCATGGACGCTGGAGCCTTGGCGCTCGGCGTGGTCAACCGCGCAGATCGGCGTCTCGCCGACAGGCCTTGTGCCGTATTTCCTCAACTCGTTCTTGATGGTCAGTCCGGCAGTCATCCTTGCCACAGCACTCGGTGCGCTCAATGGTTATGTCCTGACCAAATGGCGCTTCCGCGGCGACAATTACGTCTTCGGGCTGATGCTGTTTTCCTGCTTCATTCCGTTCCAGATCGTCATCATACCGATGGCCGCAGTGCTGGGTTTCCTTGGTCTGTCCGGCACGATCTTCGGGCTGATCCTTGTGCACACGGTCTACGGCCTCGGCTTCACGACACTCTTCTTCCGCAATTTCTACGCCGCGTTCCCGACCGAACTTGTCCGCTCGGCGATGATCGATGGTGCGGGCTTCTTCCAGATTTTCCGGCGCATCCTGTTGCCGCTCTCCGCCCCGATCATCATCGTCACGGTCATTTGGCAGTTCACAAATGTCTGGAACGACTTCCTGTTCGGCGCGTCATTTTCCGATTTTGACAGCTTCCCCATGACAGTGGCGCTCAACAACCTCGTCAACTCATCGACGGGCGTGAAGGAATACAACGTCCATTTCGCCGGCGCGATCCTCGCTGCTCTCCCAACCCTCATCGTTTATGTCGTCTCGGGCCGCTACTTTGTGCGCGGCCTGATGGCCGGCGCCGTGAAAGGCTGATTGCCATGACCATGCATTCCCAACAACCGTTCATGCAGATATCAGGTCTGCGCAAGCGCTACGGCCCGGTGGAGATCCTGAAAGGCATCGATCTCGAACTGGAAAAGGGCGGCTTTCTGGTGCTGGTCGGTCCGTCCGGCTGCGGCAAGTCCACGCTGCTCAATACGATTGCCGGTCTCGAGCCGATCACAGAGGGAACAATCAGCGTCGATGGTTATTCGATCAATGATTTGCATCCATCCAAGCGCGACATCGCCATGGTGTTCCAATCCTACGCGCTTTACCCGAATATGACAGTCGCCGGGAACATCGCCTTCGGTATGGAAATGCGCGGTGTGCCCAAGGCCGAGCGCGACAAGGCAATTGAAAGCGTGTCGAAAACCTTGCAGATCGGCCATCTGCTGGACCGCAAGCCAAGCCAGCTCTCCGGCGGCCAGCGCCAGCGCGTCGCCATGGGCCGCGCTTTGGTTCGTGATCCCAAGCTCTTCCTGTTCGATGAGCCGCTATCCAATCTTGATGCGAAGCTGCGCGTTGACATGCGCGTCGAGATAAAGCGGCTGCATGCCGCCACCGGCAAGACCATCATCTACGTGACGCATGACCAGATTGAGGCGATGACGCTGGCAACCAAAATTGCGGTTCTGAAAGACGGCGAGTTGCAGCAATTCGGCACGCCGCATGAAATCTACAACAGACCCGACAACATCTTCGTAGCCGACTTCATGGGCTCGCCCGCAATGAACCTTTTGCCAGCAACAGTCGCTGCGGGGAGCGGCGGCAATGTGCTCGAAATCGCCCGCGAAGGCGAAGCAGTGCAAATCGCAGTGCCTGAAGGCATCACGTCCGCCAAGCTGCACCCCGGCCAGAAAGTGATCCTCGGCATCCGGCCGGAAGCCATCACCGACAAGGATGGCGCAGACCGCCACTCCAAATCAATCGTGGCGATCAATGGCCGGGTCGAAATCGTCGAACCTGCAGGGTCCGACACCTACGTGATCACCCATCTCGGCGGCAAGGAATTGACGGCACGCATGCGTGCCGACGCCGACGTCAAATCCGGTGAAACAGTGCCATTTGCCTTCAATCTTGAAAAAGCGGTGCTGTTTGATCCGGCAAGCCAGAAGCGTCTTTGAACGCTTCTGGCGACCTACGCATACCGGGAGAACGAAACGATCATTTGCCGCAAGGCCGCGGACAACGCGGTAACCATGGCCTTGGGTTTGAAACAGCCGCCTGAAATCCATGGATGGAGATGGGTTATGAGGAAACTATTGTTGGCGTCATCGATGCTCTTGAGTGTCGTTGCGCCGTCGCTGGCCGAGCCTTCGGTTGAGGTGATGCACTTCTGGACGTCGGGCGGCGAAGCCGCTGCGCTGTCAGCAGTCAAAGACAAGGTCGTCGCCGGAGGCGTAACCTGGAAGGATAGCCCGGTGGCGGGCGGAGGCGGTGACGCTGCCAAGACGGCATTACAGGCGCGCATCGCTTCCGGCAATCCGCCGACGGCGATGCTGATGCTTGGCCAGAACATCATCGATTGGGCCAATCAGGGACTGCTCGGCAACGTTGACGTGATTGCTGCTGCCGATGGCTGGGACGCACAACTGCCGAAAGCGGTGCAGGACTTCACCAAGATCGGCGGCCACTATGTCAGCGTGCCGACCAATGTGCACCGCACCGACATGATGTGGGTCTCGAAAGCTGCGTTTGACAAGATCGGCGCTGCCTACCCCAAGACGTGGGAAGAGCTGAACGCGCTTGCGCCCAAGTTCAAGGCAGCTGGCATAATGCCTTTGGCGCATGGCGGACAGGCATGGCAGGAAGCCTACATGTTTGAGGCCGTCGCGGCCGGTGTCGGCGGTGCCGACTTCTACCGCAAGGCACTGGTCAATCTCGACGATGCAACATTGCGCGGAGATACGATGTTGGCGGTGTTTGATGAACTGGCACAATTGCGCGGCATGATCGATGAGAACGCCTCTGGGCGCGATTGGAACCTTGCAACCGCAATGGTCATCAACGGCGAAGCCGCGATGCAGATCATGGGTGATTGGGCCAAAGGCGAGTTTACCAACGCGGGTAAAGTATCCGACAAGGACTATGCCTGCATTCCGGTACCCAAAGCCAACGGCGATGCGTTCGTCTATCTGGTCAACTCTCTGTCGCTGTTTGCGCAGACCAGCCCTGATGCGATCAAGGGGCAGGATGTGCTGGCACGAGCGATCATGGACCCGCAAGTGCAGGTCAAGTTCAACCTTGCCAAAGGTGCAATCCCGGCACGAACGGATATCGACCTGAAGGCGATGGACGCATGCGCGCAAGCGACATCGCAAGCACTCACGTCCAATGACAAGGGCGGCACGGCTG
>JANMQE010000160.1:0-3167 GCA_031370195.1 Phyllobacteriaceae bacterium | reverse complement strand
CGGACGGCGTGCACCCTTGTTCAGCTCTTGCAGCGAGACAAACAGCGAGCGGATCATCATGCCCGCCTCGGTGGTCTGCAGGACATTGGTAAAGTAGCGCTGTTCGATCTTCAGGCCTGAGTCGAATGGCACGAGAAGCCCTTCATATACGCATTTCAGGATCGCGGCTGCGCCGGGATAGTTCATGTTGGTTTCACGGCGGAGAATGGCTGACGCCGCTGGCCACAGGTTTGCGCCCTGAGCGGAGTAGACCGCGCCGCCGGGCAATTTGAAGCCCTTCTCGTCCCACGGCTGGACTGGTTTCAGACCGGCGTTGATCATATCCTTTGCGGCCTGAACAAGTTTCTTGGCAGGGACAACCTCATGGACAAGGCCCATCGCCTTGGCGCGCGAACCGGTGAGATTCGAGCCCGTCGTCATCATCTGCAGCGCGTCTTGCTGATTGGTAAGTCTCGGAACACGCTGTGTGCCGCCTGCGCCGGGGAAGATTCCAACTTTGACTTCCGGCAGCGCCAACTTGACCTTGGGATCATCCGAGACGACACGGCCATGACAGGCTAGCGAGAGTTCCAGCGCGCCACCCATGCAGACGCCATTGATGGCTGAAACCCATGGCTTGCCGCAGGTTTCGATCCGACGGAACAGCCATGTCATCCGGCCCGCGACATCGAACAGCAGTTTGACGGCGTTGGCCGGGTCCTTTGCCTTTTCGGCATTGTACATCTCGAACATGGCTTTAAGCATTGTCAGATCAGCGCCGCCGGAGAATGAGTCTTTGCCTGAGGTGAAAACAACGCCCTTCACGGCTGCGTCGGCAACTATTGCCGCGAGCAGCGCGTCGAGTTCGTTCATCACCTCTTCGGTGAATACGTTCATTGATTTGCCGGGCATATCCCACGTGATGAGCGCAATGCCGTCGGTGTCTACGTCGTATTTGAAGTTATTGTAAGTCATAACTTATTATCTCCAACTTCTCAGACGCGTTCAATAATGGTTGCAGTGCCCATACCAGCACCAATGCAAAGGGTAACCAGAGCGACGTTCAGATCGCGGCGTTCCAATTCGTCCAAAACCGTGCCAAGGATGATCGCACCGGTCGCGCCGAGCGGATGTCCCATGGCAATCGCGCCGCCGCAGACGTTGATCTTGTCGTGCGGAATGTCGAACGCCTGCATATAACGCAGCACGACTGCGGCGAAGGCTTCGTTGAGCTCGAACAAATCGATGTCCGACAGCTTCATCTTGGCGCGCTTGAGCAACTTTTCCGTCACATCGACTGGGCCTGTCAACATCAGCGCCGGGTCGGAGCCGATGTTGGCGAAGGCGCGGATGCGGGCACGCGGCTTGGACGACAGCATCTTGCCTGCGGCCTTTGAGCCCAGAATCACCGCCGCAGCGCCATCGACAATGCCCGATGAATTCCCGGCATGATGGACGTGGTTTACCGTCTCGACATCCGGATGGGCTTGGACTGCAACGGCATCAAAGCCGCCCATTTCACCCTGCATGACAAAAGCGGGCTGCAGCGAGGCCAAGCTCTGCATGTCTGTGCTTGGACGCATGTGCTCATCTTTGTCGAGGATCAGAAGACCGTTCTGGTCGTTGACCGGGACCACGGAGTTCTTGAAATAGCCCTTTGACCATGAGTTGGCCGAGCGTTTCTGGCTTTCGACAGCGTAAGCATCAACATCATCGCGCGAGAAGCCGTATTTCGTGGCAATCAGGTCGGCCGAAACGCCTTGAGGCATGAAGTATCCCGGAAGGCCGACCGACGGGTCCATATACCAAGCCCCGCCTGCGGCACCCATGCCAACGCGGGACATGGATTCAACACCGCCTGCAATGACGATGTCATCAGCACCCTGAACAATCTTGGCTGCGCCGAAGTTGATGGCGTCGAGACCGGAAGCGCAGAAGCGGGAGATTTGCATTCCCGGCGCGCGGAAGTCATATCCAGCCTCAAAGGCAGACGAACGCGGAATAACGGCACCGGCCTCGCCAACCGGATCGACACAGCCGAATATGATGTCGTCAACCTTGCCGGTATCGAGACCGTTGCGGTCGCGCAATGCTTCGAGCACTTTCGCGCCGAGCCGCACTGCCGGAACTTCGTGAAGTGAGCCATCCTTCTTGCCGCGGCCGCGCGGCGTGCGTACGTGATCGTAGATAAATGCATCAGCCATATTTATCGTCCTCTCCACGGACCGCCTCTTGGCAGGCCCGGTTCAAATCAAATTCCGGACCGGCAGTTTCTGCCGATCCGGATTAAGGTCAAGCGGTTCAGAACGCCTCAGCGGGCAATTCCATCACAGTTTCGGCACCGATTTGGATGCGGTGCAGGCGCAGTGCCGTTTCCGGCATAAGTCGCTCCATGTAAAAGCGCGCCAGCACCAGCTTGTTTCCAAGATAACCGGCATTCCCATTTCCGCCTACGGCGAGCTTATCCTGAGCGGCCTTGGCCATCATGGCCCACATATGACCTAGCGACACAAGCCCGAACAAGTGCATGAAGTCGGTGGAACCAGCACCGGCATTATCGGGTTTGGCCATTCCGTTCTGCATGAACCACATGGCCGCAGCCTGAAGATCATTCAGGCCCTTCTTCAAAGCCTTGGTGAAAGGAACCATTTTCTCGTCCGCGCGGTTCGCTTCGCAAAAGTCGCCAACCTCTTTGAAATAGGCCATGATCGCGCGGCCGCCGCCGAGACCGAGCTTGCGCCCCACAAGATCCAGCGCCTGCACACCATTTGCGCCTTCGTAAATCATCGCGATGCGGGCATCACGGACAAACTGGCTCATTCCCCACTCTTCGATGTAGCCATGGCCGCCATACATCTGCTGCGCCATCACAGCATGATCAAAGCCCTTGTCGGTCAGCACGCCTTTGATGACGGGGGTGACGAGGCCGAGTACATCGTCGGCCAACGTTCGTTCCTGTTCGTCAGGCGAGCGATGGGCGATGTCTGATTTCAGCGCTGTCCACAGGACAAATGCGCGGCCCGCCTCGTTAAACGCGCGAATGGTCATCAACGTGCGGCGCACGTCCGGATGAACGATGATCGGATCAGCCTTTTTGTCCAACGCTTTGGGGCCAGTCAGCGCGCGGCCCTGAATGCGCTCGCGGGCGTAATTGGCCGCATTCTGATAGGCGATTTCAGAAACCGCCA
>JANMQE010000133.1:0-3738 GCA_031370195.1 Phyllobacteriaceae bacterium | reverse complement strand
CTCGTCTTGCCCACGCCGTTGCGCCCGAGAATGCAGGTGATCTGCCCCTCTTTGGCCTCGAGAGACACCCCGCGCAGCGCCTCGGCGGCACCATAGTGGAGCACAGCCTTGTCGACCTTCAACATCGCTATCTCCCCAGATAAACTTCAATGACACGCGGGTCTGCGCTGACAAAATCAAGACTGCCTTCTGACAGCACCGAGCCTTCATGCAGGCACGTCACCTTGACGCCGAGCGAGCGGACAAAATGCATGTCATGCTCGACCACAACGACCGAGCGCGTCTTCGCAATTTCCTTCAAGAGCCGAGCCGTCTCTTCGGTCTCCGCGTCCGTCATGCCAGCGACAGGCTCATCGACCAGCAGCAGCTTCGGCTCCTGCGCGAGCAGCATGCCGATCTCCAGCCATTGCTTCTGCCCATGGCTCAAATTCGCCGCCAGATCATGCCGACGCGCAGTGAGGCGCACGGTCGTCAGTATCTCGTCGATCCGCTCCGCCTGCGTCTTGCTTCCCTTGTGGAACAACGCCGCAAACACGTTGCGCGGACCGGCCAGCGCCAGCACCAGATTGTCCTCCACCGTATGGCTTTCGAACACCGTCGGTTTCTGGAATTTCCGCCCGATGCCCTTCTGCGCAATCTCGGCTTCGTCGTGCTTGGTCAGATCCAGATCGCCGTCGAAATAGACCTCGCCCTTGTCGGGCCTGGTCTTGCCGGTGATGATGTCCATCATCGTCGTCTTGCCCGCGCCATTCGGCCCGATGATCGCCCGCATCTCGCCCTTTTGCAGGATGAACGACAGGTCATTGATCGCCTTGAAGCCGTCGAAGGCGACCGAGACATCGTCGAGATAAAGCAGGCTTTCCTTGCGCGCCATGGGTCTACTCCGCCGCCGCCGGTTCAGCCGAAGGGGGCAGGGGCTTTGCGTTCGCTGGCTTCTTGATCTTGAATTTCGAGAACAATCCCGCCACGCCCTTTGGCAGGAATATGGTGGCGAAAATGAACAGTGCGCCGAGCGCGAACAGCCAATATTCCGGCAGCAGGCCGGTGAACCAGCTCTTGCCGCCATTGACCAGAAACGCGCCGATCACCGGCCCGAAAATCGTGCCCCGTCCGCCGACCGCCGTCCAGATTACCACCTCGATCGAGTTGGCCGGCGCAAACTCACCCGGATTGATGATGCCCACCTGAGGCACATAAAGCGCGCCCGCAACGCCCGCCATCATCGCCGATACGGTGAACGCAAACAGCTTCACATATTCCGGCCGGTAACCGAGAAACCGCGTCCGGCTCTCCGCATCACGCACCGCCACCATCAGCTTGCCATACGTGGAAGACGTGATCGTGCTCGCAATCAGCATGCCCGCGACCAGCGCAATCGCGCTCGCCACAAACAGCGCCGCACGCGTGCCCGGCGCCTGAATGTTGAAACCGAGAATGTCCTTGAAATCGGTCAACCCATTGTTGCCGCCAAAGCCGAACTCGTTGCGGAAAAACGCAAGCAGCAGCGCATAGGTCAGCGCCTGCGTGATGATCGAAAGATAAACGCCCGAAACGCGGCTGCGGAAGGCAAACAGGCCAAACAGAAACGCCATCAGCCCCGGCACCAGAAGCACCATCAGCGCGGCAAACCAGAAATGGTCAAACCCGTACCAAAACCACGGCAATTCCTTCCAGTTGAGGAACACCATGAAGTCCGGCAGCAGCGCATTGCCATAAGAGCCGCGCGCCCCGATCTGCCGCATAAGATACATGCCCATCGCATAGCCGCCGAGCGCAAAGAACGCGCCATGGCCAAGCGACAAAATCCCGCAATAGCCCCACACCAGATCCAGCGACAGCGCAAGGAGCGCATAGCAGAGATATTTGCCGAGCAGCGCCATGATGTAGGGCGGCACGTAAAACATGCTGTTCGGTGGCACGAGCAGATTGAGCAGCGGCACCAGCACGGCAAAGCCGAGGATGACAGCGATGAGGATCAGGATGCGCCGGTCGTGCCGGCCGGAAAACAGCCACTGCGTCATCATGATTCCACCGACCGGCCCTTGAGGGCAAACAGCCCGCGCGGACGCTTCTGGATGAAGAGGATGATCAGAACCAGCACAAGGATTTTGGCGAGCACCGCCCCGGCATAGGGCTCAAGGAATTTGTTGGCGACGCCCAGCGTCAGCGCCCCGACCAGCGTGCCCCAAAGATTGCCGACCCCGCCGAACACCACCACCATGAAACTGTCGATGATGTAGCCCTGGCCAAGGTCCGGTGACACATTGTCGATCTGACTGAGCGCGACACCGGCGATGCCCGCAATGCCCGAGCCCAGCGCAAAGGTGAATGCATCGACCCACGGCGTGCGGATGCCGACCGAAGCCGCCATGCGCCGGTTCTGCGTCACCGCCCGCATTTGCAAGCCGAACGACGTGCGCTTTAAGACGACTAGTAGCGCAAAGAAAATCGCCAGCGCAAAGATCAAAATCCAGAACCGGTTCCAGGTGATGGCCAACTGTCCGATCTGGAAACCGTCCGACATCCATTGCGGATTGGAAACCTCGCGGTTTGTCGCGCCGAATAGGGTGCGCACGGTTTGCTGCAAAATCAGCGACACGCCCCAGGTCGCCAGCAATGTCTCCAGCGGGCGGCCATAGAGCAGCCGGATCACCGACCGCTCTATGATCAGCCCGGCAGTCCCCGCCACAAGAAACGCCAACGGCAATGCAAACGCCAGCGACCATTCAATCAGCCCCGGCGCATTGGCGATCAGGAATTGCTGCACGACAAATGTCGTATAAGCCCCGAGCATCACCATCTCGCCATGCGCCATGTTGATGACGCCCATCACGCCGAAGGTGATGGCAAGGCCGATGGCTGCAAGCAGCAGCACTGAACCGAGCAATATGCCGTACCAGATGTTCTGTCCGGCATTCCAGATTTGCAGCCGGCTGTTGATGCCGTTGATCGAGTTGGTTAAAAGCACCGCCGCCTCGCCATCAATTTTCCCGACAGCGCCATTCAACGCCTGCAACGCATCACGGTCGCCGCGCGCCGCAATCTGGTTGATCGAGGCGGACAACACCGTCTGGTCTTTGGATGTCGCCAGCAAAATCGCCGCCCGCGCCTCGTTCATCCGCGTCTTGACGGCACTGTCCGTTTCCTGCGCAATCGCCGTGTCGAGCGCGTCAACCTGTGTCGCATCCGCGCTGGCAAAAATAGTGCTCGCCGCCTGCATCCGCACAGAGCGGTCCTTGGCCAAAAGCGTCATGCCGGAAAGCGCAGTGGCAATTTTCCGGCGAATGGAGTTTTTGATTTTCAATTTTTCTATTGTGGCACCAGCGGCCTCGCCAACCGCTTCGCCGGTCACAGGGTCCATGAGCTTCGTGCCGCCCGCATCAGTGACAAATATCTTGCCGTCATCCTTGCGCAGCACCAGAAGCCCGTCATTGAGCGCATTCAGCGCCGTCGCCGCCTGCGGATCGGCCGTTGCGCCAAGCGCATCAATGCCCGCTTCAATCGAAGCGTATCCGTTACCCTCGGCAAATTTCGCAATGGCCGCCCGGACAGCCGCCTCATCGGCTTTGCCCAGGCCAGCCATGCACAACAGCATCGCCAGCATCAGGAAAACTCTGGTCATCAAGCCAAACGCCATTGGCACTTTCCGGTGAGAAATTTCAGGAAGCTGACCGGGCAGGCGGTGAGAAGATCGCCCGCCCGGTTATCGAGTTTCCCCTCCCCCTTGTGGGGAGGGGT
>JANMQE010000089.1:0-6739 GCA_031370195.1 Phyllobacteriaceae bacterium | reverse complement strand
TGACGCGGATGGCATTTTCGAACGCCTTCATGGTCATGATATCTGATGGTTTCAGGTCATCCTTGACCATGTCCACTATGCGTCTGCCGGTCAGTTGCGCCATGACGCGGCGGCGCGAGTCCACAGCCGGAATCGCAGCGTTGCCTGATAGTGCCATGCCGAGCGCCTCGGCCATAGAAGCCATTGTCGAGGCCGTGCCCATCGTGTTGCATGAGCCGGGCGAGCGCGACATGCCCTGCTCTGCTTCGAGAAAATCCTCGTTGGTGATTTCGCCGGATTTCACCATCTCCGACATCTGCCAAAGCGCCGTGCCTGACCCGACATCCTGACCGCGCCATTTGCCATTCAGCATCGGTCCACCCGACACGAGAATGGCCGGAATATCGACACTGCCAGCGCCCATGAGCAAGGCGGGCGTGGTCTTGTCGCAGCCGGCCAAAAGCACCACGCCATCGAGCGGATTTGCGCGGATGGCTTCCTCCACATCCATGGCGCAAAGGTTGCGATAAAGCATCGCGGTGGGCCTGAGCGCACTCTCTGATGGCGAGAAAACCGGAAACTCCAGTGGGAAGCCGCCCGCCTCATACACGCCGCGCTTTACCCGTTCAGCCAGGTCGCGCAGGTGAGCGTTGCAGGGTGTAAGCTCAGACCATGTGTTGCAGATGCCGATCACCGGACGGCCATCGAACATGTCTGCCGGGAAGCCTTGGTTCTTCATCCATGAGCGGTGGTAAATCGCATCGCGGCTTGTGCCACCGAACCAGTCCTGCGAGCGCAAACGGCGTGGCCATTCAGCCTTTTTGAATGTCATTTAGTCCTCCCAATATATGCCGCAGTGCGGCTATCTTGTCTCGCCCGGATTGGCCGCAAGCGACTGGCGCACATCCCGGTATGCTGTCTCGATCAGGCGGCGCATATGCAATGCCGCCAATTCCTCATCTCCCGCGATGATCGCGTCCACCACCTGCCCATGCATTTTCAGCGTCTGCCCCGTCTCGCTCTTGCGCCAGCTGAGCGAGAACGAGACCGACAGGCTGTTCTCTATGAGCGCACCGAATGAGCGCAAAACCGGATTCGCGGTGGCTTCCAAAATGGTGCGGTGAAAGGCAAGGTCGGCGGCGATCAGGTCTTGTGACCCGCGCGGGTTTGCGCTCATTCCGTGAAGAGCCGCCTTCAACAACTGGATTTGCGTGTCGGAAATCCGGCCTGCGGCCAGCCGCGCGGCCTCCGGCTCTATGATAAGCCGCATCTCATAAAGCGCTTCGATGAAGGCCGCGGATGCTGTGCCACTCATATGCCAATCCATCACTTCCGGATCGAGCATGTTCCATTCGGACGAAGGCCGCACCTTGGTTCCAACTTTCGGGCCGACAGACACAAGTCCCTTGGATGCCAAATGACGGATGGCTTCACGCACCACCGTACGCGACACGCCATATTCGGACTGCAATTCACCTTCCGTCGGCAGCGAAGCGCCCGCCGCGAGCTGGCGCGCGACAATTTTGCCCCCAAGCTGCGCTGCCGTGGCCATAGTCAGGTTTGGCCCTGAATCAAGGCGAGTGCCGTCTTTCCTGTTGGGTGTGAGCGTTGACATGGATCATACCAATTTTGTTCAATCATACGATGATTGCGATTTCATGACGAAAAATCAAGTGACAAGTGGCGAATTATTGCAATATAGTATGATCAATAAGGACAGGAGGACAGTGTGCAGCACGCAAATCTGATCAATGGCCAATGGGTGGAAGCAGTTTCATCAAGGCCGAATGAGAACCCGTCAGACACGAACGATGTCGTCGGTCATTATGCCTCCGCCGACGCTTCTGCCGTAGACGCTGCTGTTGACGCCGCCAAGGCCGCATTGCCTCAATGGGCGTCGGCCTCGCCGCAGGTTCGCTTTGATGTGCTGGATGCAGTCGGCAACACGATCCTTGCCCGCAAGGATGAGATTGGCCGTCTTTTGTCACGCGAAGAGGGCAAGTCGCTTGCCGAAGGCATTGGCGAGACTGTGCGCGCGGCGATGATTTTCAAATTCTTTGCCGGGGAAGCCCTGCGTATCGCCGGCGAAAAACTTGCCTCAGTGCGGCCCAACATCGAAGTGCTGATCGACCGCGAGCCGGTCGGCGTCGTCGGCATCATTGCGCCTTGGAATTTCCCTATCGCAATCCCCGCATGGAAGATCGCGCCTGCACTCGCTTACGGCAACACGGTGGTGATGAAGCCTGCCGATCTGGTGCCTGGATGCTCTTGGGAAATCGCAAAAATCCTGCATGAAAGCGGCTGCCCGAAAGGCGTTTTCAATCTCGTCATGGGGCCGGGTTCGAGCGTCGGCCAACGCATTGTCGATCATCCGGGTGTCAATGCCATTTCCTTCACCGGGTCTGTCGGCACCGGCAAGCGCATCGGCCTTCGCGCCATGGAATTGGCCAAGAAAGTCCAGCTTGAAATGGGTGGCAAGAACCCGCTTGTGGTGCTGGATGATGCGGACCTTGATCTGGCGGTGAACGCCGCAATCAACGGCGCATTCTTCTCCACCGGCCAGCGCTGCACGGCGTCCTCACGCATCATCGTGACGGCGGGAATCCACGACAGTTTCCTTGAAAAGTTCAAGGCGGCCGCCGCTGCTCTCAAGGTCGGAGACCCGCTTGATCCATCGACACAAGTTGGCCCGGTTGTCGATGAAAAGCAGTTGGCCACAAACCTTTCCTATGTCGAACTTGCCAAGTCGGAAGGCTGCGACGTCTCTGGGGGCCACCGGATTGACGGGAATGGTTTCTTCCAGCAGCCGGCCGTGTTTGCCAACGCCACCAATGCCATGCGTGTCTCGCGTGAAGAGATCTTCGGGCCGTGCGCGTCTGTCATCAAGGTTGCTGATTTTGCCGAGGCTTTGGCAACAGCCAACGACACGGAATTCGGCCTTTGCGCAGGCATCTGCACCACCTCGCTGAAACATGCGACGGCCTTCCGCAAACAGGCGAAAGCTGGCATGGTCATGATCAATCTGCCAACAGCGGGCGTTGACTATCATGTGCCGTTCGGTGGCACCAAGGGTTCGAGCTACGGCCCGCGCGAGCAAGGCGCGCATGCCCGCGAATTCTACACCACTGTCAAGACTTCCTACGTTTTTGCCTGAGGCCAAAAGATGACAAACCGCCCCTACACCGGCATCTGGCCGGTCGCTCCGACGCCGTTCAACGACGATGGCAGTCTTGATCTTGAAGGCATGAAGCGCGTGCTTGATCTGCTGATTGATCAGGGCGTGGACGGTATCTGCATCCTTGCCAACTTTTCCGAGCAGTTCCTGCTGTCGGACGAAGAGCGAGAAGTTTTGACAAGGCTGTGCCTTACCCATGTTGCAGGCCGCGTGCCGGTGATTGTCACGGTCTCGCATTTCTCGACGCAGATCGTCGAAGAGCGTGCCCAGCTCGCCGCCTCACTCGGCGCAGCGATGCTGATGATGATGCCGCCCTACCACGGCACGGGCCTACGCGCCGACGAGAATTCGACGATTGAGCATTTCCAGCGCGTCGGCAAGGCGGGCGGCATTCCGATCATGCTGCAGGATGCGCCGCTGTCAGGCGTGCAGCTGACCGTGCCGCAGATTGTCCGCATGGCGCGTGAAGTGCCGGAACTGCGCTACTTCAAGATTGAGACACCGCAGACCGCAGCCAAGCTACGCGGGCTGATCGCCGAGGGCAGCGACCTCATTGAGGGTCCGTTCGACGGCGAGGAAGGCATCACGCTGATGGCAGACTTGAACGCGGGCGCGACGGGCTCAATGACGTCCGGCATGATCTGCGACCTGATCCGCCCGATCATCGTTGATTTCCGCGAGGGCCGCAAGGATGCAGCGAAGGAAGGCTACCGCCGCGTTCTGCCGGCAATCAATTTCGAGAACCGCCAGTGCGGCTGGCGCTCGGCCAAGATCGCCATGAAGGCGGGCGGCGTCATCAAGTCGGATTTCGTGCGTCACCCGACAAAGGCTGTGCATCCGGACACTGCGGCGGAGCTGCTTGAGCTATTGCGCGAACTTGACCCGCTGGTCCTACGCTGGGGAAAATAGCTGTCAGAGATTCTGTCTTTCAACCTCCCGGACGATGTGATCGTAGAGCGTCATTGCCGCCGGTGAAAGCTGGCGATCACGCACGGTGATCAGGCTAAACGGCTGGACATTGATGTCGAATCCCAAGTTTAGGATGGCAAGCGGGCCGTCGCCGTGTTGACGCGCAAAACGCTTGGCGACTTCATAGGCTATCGGCGAAATGGCGTTTGACTCTTGCACCATCATGATGGTCATCAGCATGGATGAGGTGTTGACGATGCGCTCCGGCAACAGCACGGAACGGGAGAGGAAGAGCTTCTCCACTGTCCTGTTGAGCAGTGATCCATCGGGTTGGAAAACCCATTCAAATGCATTCAGCTCCTCAAGTCCAACACGTTCACGCGCCGCGAGTGGATGATCGCGCCGAACGATCAGGCAGGCTTTTTCAACGCCGATTTCACGGCTCGAGAACTGGCGCGGATTGAGATCATCAGGGATGCGGGCAATGATGAAGTCATGCCTCGAACCAAGAAGATCCTTGGCAAGAATATTGCTTGTTTCCACCTGCACGTTGATCTTGATGCGCGGATATTGTTCGCGAATTTGCCGGATCGCCGGAATGACAATCTGAACTGCCGGCGCGGTGACCGCCCCAAGGTGAACCGAGCCGCCGGTACCGTTTTTCAGGTCCATGATTTCGCGGCCCGCTTCGCGCAATTCAAGCAATATAGTCCTCGACCTTCTGGCGAGCGCCTTGCCATGCGGCGTCAGCGAAATTCCCCGTGGCAGCCGCTCACAAAGCGGAGCGTCGAGGATTGCTTCCATGTCTGAAAGCATACGCGAGGCTGCAGGCTGTGACATGTTGAGTACCGATGCAGCCGCACTGATCTGGCCGTAGTCATCGAGCGAAACGATCAGTTTCAAATGGGGAATGCGTATTCCCGTTCTGGCGAGTTGGTCTTCATCCGAAGTGTCGTCGATAGGTTGGGGTAAAACTTCCGGCAAATTTTTCATATTGACACCCTCTCATCTAAACATACCATTATCTACATATTAACGGGGAAAATTTGCATTTGACAGTTATACCAATTTCTACCAACGTCTTGGAACGCTGCCTGCGACGGTACCGGAGCAGGAATTCCGGCTGCAGGCGGGGTACACATCAATTCGGCGACATAAAAGCCGGGTGAATTGGCTGTCCATGTATCTGATACGGCCAAGTCTGCCGGTGTTGTCACAAGGGAGGACTACATGATCAACCGTAGAAATTTTGGCATTCTGGCTACCGCCACTGCCATCGCATTGTCTTCAAGCTGGGCGATGGCTCAGGACAAGGGCCTGATCGGCATTTCGATGCCGACCAAATCGTCCACCCGTTGGATTTCTGACGGCGAGTCGATGGTGAAGGAATTCACCGGCAAGGGTTACACCGCCGATCTTCAGTATGCAGAAGATGACATTCCGAACCAGCTTGCGCAGATCGAAAACATGGTCACCAAGGGTGCCAAGGTTTTGATCATTGCCGCCATTGACGGTACAACGCTTTCGGACGTTCTGCAGAAGGCACGCGATGCGGGCATCAAGGTGTTTGCTTATGACCGCCTGATCTCCAAGACTGAGAACGTTGACTATTACACCACGTTCGACAATTTCGGCGTCGGCGTCCTTCAGGGCAACTCGCTGATCGCGGGCCTCAAGGAACGTTTCCCATCGGTCAAGCCATGGAATGTCGAACTGTTCGGCGGTTCGCCCGACGACACCAACGCATTCTATTTCTACGACGGTGCGATGTCTGTTATTCAGCCGATGATCGACAGCGGCGAAATTGCCATTGTGTCCGGCCAGATGGGCATGGACAAGGTCGGCACACTGCGCTGGGACGGAGCGGTTGCGCAGGCCCGAATGGATAACCTCCTGTCGGCAAACTACACTGACAAGAAGGTCAATGGCGTTTTGGCACCATATGATGGGCTGTCGCGCGGCATCATTTCCTCGCTCAAGGGCGTTGGCTATGCTCCGGGCGCAGAAATGCCTGTCGTCACCGGTCAGGATGCCGAGCTGCCGTCCGTCAAGGGCATGATGGCTGGCGAACAGTATTCGACCGTGTTCAAGGACACGCGCGAACTGGCCAAGGTCACTGCCAACATGGTTGACACCGTTCTGTCCGGCAAGGAACCGGAAATCAACGACACCAAGACCTACAACAATGGCGTCAAGATCGTTCCGTCCTACCTCCTGACCCCTTATTCGGTCGGCAAGGACGACATCAAGAAGCAGCTGGTTGACTCCGGCTACTATACACAAGATCAGATCGACAATTGATCTGAGAGCCTGACCGAAAATCCACTTTGATGGCCAACTGGAGAGATTTTATGCGCTTCCGGTGCTTACGGACCTCAAGTCCGCTCCGCTCCGGTTCTATAAAATCACTCCATTTGACTCATCAAACTGAATTTTGGTTCAGACTCGTCATCTTGGGCTGGGCCTCGCACTTGCGGGGCCCGCTTTTTTTCGCTTAGCTGACTGACGGGAGAAACCCCGGCGCCAATTGGAGACAGCGCTGCGGGTGGCGAGGAAACACATGCAGCCAATCCTCGAAATGCGGGGTATTACGAAGACATTTCCGGGCGTCAATGCGCTTAAAGATGTGCAGTTGACGGTCTATCCCGGTGAAATTCACGCTGTCGTCGGCGAAAA
>JANMQE010000198.1:0-3696 GCA_031370195.1 Phyllobacteriaceae bacterium | reverse complement strand
TGCCAGTGCCGACACCGTTGTCATCGGCGGCGGCATGATCGGCGTGATGACTGCCTGGTTTCTCGCCAAGTCCGGCCAGAAAGTCGTTCTTTGCGAGAAGGGCCGCATTGCGGGCGAACAGTCGTCACGCAACTGGGGCTGGGTGCGCCAACAGGGCCGCGATCCGGCGGAACTGCCGATCATGATCGAAGCAAACCGCCTTTGGCAGGGGCTTGCCAAAGAGTGCGGCGAAGAACTCGGCTTTCGCCAGACCGGCGTGCTTTATCTCGCCAACAAACAAAAGGACATCGCCGGGTTTGAAGACTGGCTGCAACACGCCGCAGCACACGGGCTCGACACAAGACTGCTGAGCAAAGCCGAAGTCACGGCCATGCTGCCGTCGAGCCGAGCTGACTGGCCCGGCGGGCTCTGGACCGCATCGGATGGCCGCGCGGAACCGGGCCTTGCCGTGCCCGCGCTCGCCCGCCACGCCGCGCGGCTGGGCGTTGCGATTGTCGAAGACTGCGCGGTGCGGACGCTGGAAATGCCCGGCGGCGCGCTTGCAGGCGTCAGGACGGAAAAGGGCCGAATTGGCTGCCAGCATGTTGTTTTGGCGGGTGGCGCTTGGTCCAGCCTCTTCCTGCGCAATCTTGGTGTGGAAATTCCGCAATTGTCCGTGCGGGCGACGGTGGCTGCAACCAAGCCGATGGCAGAGATATTCGCAGGGCAGGCCGCCGACAACAAGTTTGCCTTCCGCCGTCGCGCGGATGGCGGCTACACGCTCGCGCTCGGCGACTTTCACGAACTCTTCATCGGCCCGGATGCGTTCCGCAGGTTTCGGAAATATGTGACGCAATTGAAGGCCAGTCCGCTTGGCACCAGCTACAGGCCAATGGCTCCGAAAGGCTTCCCGGATGCATGGGCCACGAGCCGCCGCTGGGGTGCGGATCAGGTCTCGCCATTTGAGAACATGCGCGTGCTTGAACCATCCCCCAACGCCGCAGCAGTGGCGAGGATACAGCAGCATTTCGCCGCCGCCTTTCCCCATCTTGGCGTTCCCGAAATCACCCGTGCATGGGCAGGCATGATCGACACAATGCCGGATGTCGTGCCGGTCATTGACGAAGCACCGACCATTCCCGGCCTTGTCATCGCCACCGGCATGAGCGGCCACGGCTTTGGCATCGGCCCCGCCATCGGGCGCATTGTTGCAGACATGATCAACGGCAAACCCACCGGACACGACATGACCCGCTTCCGTTTCAACCGCTTTACCGACGGCTCACCAATTGTTCTTGGATCAAGCCTTTAAACTCACTCACTCCATAAACCAGCCATGGCTGACCACCAGCGACTGCCCGGTCAGCGCATTGGTCTCAAATCCGGCAAACATGAGTGCCACCTCAGCCACATCGTCAATTGTCGTGAACTCGCCATCAACCGTCTGGCCAAGCATCACTTTCTTGACCACCTCATCCTCGGAAATGCCGAGCGCTTTAGCCTGTTCAGGAATCTGCTTTTCAACCAGCGGCGTGCGCACGAAGCCGGGGCAGATGACATTGGAGCGAACGCCATGCTTCCCGCCTTCCTTGGCTATGACTTTCGACAGGCCGATAAGCCCGTGCTTGGCCGTCACATAGGCGGATTTCAGCGGCGAGGCTTCCTTGGAGTGGACCGAACCCATGAAGATGATCGAGCCGCCACCCTGTTTGTACATGACCGGCAAACAGGCTTTAGACGTCAGAAACGCACCATCAAGATGGATGGCAAGCATCTTTTTCCAATCGGCAAAAGGATAATCTTCCATCGGATGAACGATCTGCACACCCGCGTTGGAGACCAAAACATCCACCCTGCCCCATTTCTCCACCACCGCTGCAACGCCGTCATTGACCTGGGTTTCGTTGGTTACATCCATCGCCACGCCGATCGCCTCACCCCCGTGCTTGGAGGAAATGTCCTTGGCTGTGGCCTGCGCGCCTTCCAGATTGAGGTCGGCAATGGCAACCTTGGCTCCGTTCGCGGAAAACTTCTCTGCAATCCCGCGGCCGATGCCGGAGGCTGCGCCGGTGACAATGCAAACCTTGTCTTTCAGTTTCATTCTCTCAAGTCTCCAACTTCAGTAAATTGCCCATCACTTCACAGACGCCGCCCGGCGAATCAACAAAATGACTTCCTCAACAATAGTCATTTCGTCAGGTCAAAAACATGAACGCCCTTGGCATCCCTGTCGCGCTCAACCCATGCCTTTGTCTTCAGCCCCTTGCGGACATTGTCACGCCCCGCATTCCAATGCTCTTCGACGGACAGCCGCGAAAACTCATAGTCCTTGCTGCCGGAATCAACACCCGTGTCGTGGCGGATCAGGTGCGCGATGGTGACATCCGCCGGGCTTGCCCATGATTGCAGCAACAGCACATCCGGATCTTCGCAAAGCTCGGGCGGAAGCTTGGCGGCCAGCCGTGCGGCGGCATTGCTCATCTCCTGCATCTTTTTGATATGGTCCGAGTTGAAACGCGTGCGGCTCGAAAAGCGGATGTCTTTCTCGCGCTCGGTCACCTCGCCAATGCTCTGCGGAAGTTTGCCGCGCGCACGGAACACATCGACCTGAAAGATGCACATGTCCTGGCGCGCACCGTCATACTCCATCACATAGTCAATCGGCGTGTTGGAAACGATGCCGCCATCCCAATAATAACGCGTGCCGATCTTCACAGGCGGAAAGGCAGGAGGAAGTGCGCCCGAAGCCATGATGTGAAGGACGCCGAATTCCGGATCGGCAGATTCAAAATATTCAAAGTTCCCGCTCGCAACATCCACCGCGCCAACACTGAGGCGCGTGGCGCCCTGTTTGAGATAATCAAAATCGACGAGCTCGGTGAGCGAACGCGCCAGTGGCGCAGTGTCATAATGGCTGATTGCTTCAAGCGTGCCCTTCTGCTGGAAGATCGCAGCGGGAAACCGGGGCGCAAAGAAACCGGGAACGCCAAACGAGGCGGCAAGATTGGCGCTTGTTTCGTTGAAATACGGCCTGAGAAGTTCCTCAAACACCGGAATGGTGCCCTGCAGTCCGGACGAGACCTTGTCCCAGAACGCCCGCAGTTTGGCGACCCGCTCGTCCGGCCTGTTGCCGGCAATCAACGCGCCATTGATCGCCCCGATCGAAATGCCCGCCACCCAATCCGGCATGAAACCGGATTCCGCCAGCGCTTCATAGGCACCCGCCTGATAGGCGCCCAAGGCACCTCCACCCTGGAGCACGAGGATGTTCAACTCTTTTGAATTGTTCGTTGGCATCATTTGGCCTTCAGCAACTGAGCGCACAGATGTCAGACCGCAAATGAGGTTTTTCAATGGTGCAGTGCACAATGACCACAACTGCCACGCCCTTGTTTTCCGATTGTCCGACATGGTAGCGAGTTGTGGGGCTTGGGATGGATGAATGCATTGGTATAAAAGACTTGGTGGCTGGGCATTCCCGCGCGCCATAGACACCCCGAAGCCTGCGCGCAATTTCCACATTGCCATCCTGTCATTTGACCGGCCGCACTATCTGAAGCCCGTTCTGCAAAGCCTGCGCGCGCAAATATCGCCGCAGGATAGCGTTACCCTGTTTCAGGACGGCGCGTTCAACCGGTTCAGCAACCGGTTCAAGGCCGACCCGAAAAAGATTGACGCGTGCGTCCGCCTGTTTGCCAAAATCATCCCTTGGGGAAA
>JANMQE010000085.1:0-2173 GCA_031370195.1 Phyllobacteriaceae bacterium | reverse complement strand
TTTTCGCCGAGCAGGCGCGGCTCTGTGTTGAAAACTGGAACCATGATGGAAACGACTGGTCCGCCTTTCAATTTTGCCGCCAGCAAATCGTAGCGCGTATGGTCGAGCGCTCTCTGTTTCTCCCATGCTTCAATCATCAAGGCATAGTCAGCCTCGTAAAAGTGTTCCCTCTTCGGATCGCGCTTCTTTGCTGAGCGAGCAAAGCGTTCAGATGACTCTCGTGAGAACGGCCGAAGTGCCGCAGAAATTATCAGCAATACACGTGACGAAAGCTGTTTCCAAATAGTTCTCAGTAACATTGCCGGATCACCC
The DNA here is from genome assembly GCA_031370195.1 of Phyllobacteriaceae bacterium. Taxonomy (GTDB): domain Bacteria; phylum Pseudomonadota; class Alphaproteobacteria; order Rhizobiales; family Rhizobiaceae; genus JANMEX01. Next base: position 1,861 of record JANMQE010000085.1, on the reverse strand, counting down.
GAGGCATTCTTCCAAGTTAAAAATCTGGCTTGGCAATCAGTCGTTGACCCTTAGATCAAACTGTTCTCCAATTGCCAAGTCAGCAGTTCACCCAGCCCGCTCAATCCGGATCATCTGCGCCCGGTCCACCAGATGCCCATCCGCCTCAATCTCCTCCAGCGCTTTCCTGACTGCTGATTCCATCGATTCATGTGTGATGAGGATCACCGTCTTGGCATTTTCCACCGCCGCACCCTCAGGATCTCTCTGCACGATCGACTCCAGCGAAATCGCATTGTCCGCCATGCGTTTGGCGATGGCTGCGAAGACGCCGACGCGGTCGTGGACGGTGAGGCGGATGAAATAGCCGCCGGCGTGGGATTGCATTTTGGCGCGTTTGTAGGGTTTCAGCTCGCGTGCCGGGTGGCCAAAGACCGGGCCGTGCTGGAAGCCGGGACGGGATTTGGCGATGTCGGCAAGGTCGCCGACGACGGCAGAGGCCGTGGCGTTGCCGCCGGCGCCGGGGCCGGACATCAGGAGTTCGCCCAGAATGTCAGTCTCGATGGCGACGGCGTTGATGACGCCGTGCACCTGCGCAATGACGGATGCGGTCGGCACCATGGTCGGGTGCACGCACGCTCATTGGCCACACGCGTCAACAGCATGCGCATGGCATCCGAAATGGTCAGCCCCATCGTGGCAAGGACAACAGAGGCCTCGTGCTTGACGGACTGCTCCACCCGCGCTTGAACGATTGCATTTGCACTCATGGGGATGATCCTTGTTGTGAATGACAAAGTAATTCGTGGGTAGGGAATGTTCATATGGTGAGCTGGATTGATTGAAAACGTCGATTGGACCGAAGTTTGGCACCGCAATCGCTCAAAAACTACTTGATTTCTTGCCGATGGCTACGATTGCCCGACAGAAGACGACCGTCCGGTCCTTGCGGACATGCTCGTTGGAAACGGCCAGACTGGCGGGCCAAAGCAAAAGTCCTCGCTGGTTTGCGACAGGTTCGGATTGTAGGCGGGGTCTTCGACGTTGGTAATATTCCACTGTTTTACAACATAGGCGAGTTCCCGTGCAAACCGATCCCGCTTTTCGCGCGTATCCTCACGTCCTCTACTGGCAGACTCGTGGTGAAAAAGTTCGGCATGCGGCGTCCAGATGTTCCGGTATCCCGCATCATAAACCTTCAGGCAAAGATCGACATCATTGAAAGCGATGGCAAGGTCATTTTCGTTAAAGCCTCCAACTTCTTCGAAGATACATTTCCGGACGACAAGGCATGCTCCGGTCACGGCGAGATATTCCTGGCGTGCAAAAAGTCTTGTTGCGTAGCCGGGATGATCGCGCGGGAAATTGCGAAAGGCATGCGCCGCGCCGCCGAACATGCCTGCGACTATACCTGCGTGCTGGATGGTGTCATCCGGATAGTAGAGCTTTGCCCCCACACAGCCGACGTCACTGCGCATTGCCAGTGAGGTCATCTCGGCCAGCCAGTGCGGCGAAATGACTTCGATATCATTGTTCAAAAATGCGAGAACCGAGCCAGCGGCACTTTTAGCTGCCGCATTGTTCAGCGCCGAATAGTTGAAGTCCCTGTTGTCCCGAACTACGCGGACGCTTGTATGTTTAGCTGCAGTCTTGTCGAGCCATTGCAGGGTTTCCGGCGCTTCTGATCCATTATCAACAATGATGATTTCATAGTCCGGGTAGCTGGTTTTGGAAAGTATGCTTTCGATCGCAACCTTAAGAAGCTCAAGCCGGTCCCGTGTCGGGATGATGATCGAGACTTCCGGTGGCCGTACCAATGGCCACTGGGGCACATAAGAATAGGGGACTTTTCCCGGCAGGACAGGGATGTTGCCACCTGTCG
>JANMQE010000066.1:0-5758 GCA_031370195.1 Phyllobacteriaceae bacterium | reverse complement strand
CCCAGAAGGTCTCATAGCCGGGGCCGAAATTCACCGCAGGGCCAAGGCTCTCCTTCTGGATGTCGAGCCAAAGCGCGCCAATCTGGTCAGCCGTCAGCTCGCCGTTGCGCCGCTCGGTGTGGACCTTGCGCTCAAACTGGTAGAAGGCGATCTGGCGCACGACCGTGTTGATCATGTCCTCGACTTTTTGCGCCAGCATCGCCTTGCGTTCGCCGATATCGGTGGTGCGCTCCAGCAGCGAACGGAATGTCAGCATTTCGCCAAACACTGACGCGGTTTCTGCCAGCGTCAGCGGGGTTGCGCTCATCAGCGGTCCGCGCGGACCGGCCAGAACCTGATGCACGCCGTGGCCGAGTTCATGCGCGAGCGTCATCACGTCACGCGGTTTGCCTTGGTAGTTGATCAGCACATACGGGTGCGATGACGGTACGGTCGGATGGGCGAATGCGCCGGGGGATTTGCCCGGACGCAGGCTGGCGTCGATCCAGCGCTTGTCGAAGAATTGCTTGGCGATGGCCGCCATATCCGGCGAAAATGTGCCGTATGCGTCGAGCACCGTGTCGCGCGCGGCTTGCCAGCTTATCTTGGCTTTCGGTGCTGTTGGCAGCGGTGCGTTGCGATCATAATGTTGCAACTGGTCCAGCCCCAGCCACTTGGCCTTCATGCCATAATAGCGGTGCGACAGGCGCGGGTAGGCGAGCCGCACCGCTACAGCCAGCGCGTCAACAACCTCTCGTTCGACACGGTTGGCGAGATGGCGGGAGTCTGCAATGTCGGTGAAGCCGCGCCAGCGGTCGGAGATTTCCTTGTCCTTGGCCAGCGTGTTGGTGATCAGTGTGAAGGTGCGGATGTTGTCCGAAAATGTCTTGGCAAGAGCCTCGGAACCTCTCTTGCGCTTTTCGCGATCTGCGTCCTGCATCAGGTTCAGGGTCTGCTCGATCGGCAGGGATTGACCGTCCACATCAAAGCGCAGGCCGGTCATTGTTTCATCAAAAAGCCGGTTCCAAGCCGAGCGTCCGGTTACGGATTTTTCCAGAAACAGCTGTTCGGTCTTTTCGTCCAACTGGTACGGCTTGTCCTTGCGCAGATCGTCGATCCACGGGCGATAATGGGCGAGCGCCGGATCTTCGGCCATGGCCTTGTGAAGTTCGGAATCGCTGATCTGGTTGAACTCCAGCGCATAGAACAACAGGTGCGAGGAGGCTTCGGTGAGCTGCTCCTGAATGTCGCCATAGAGTTTGGCGTTCTCCGGATTGGCGCTGTCTTCAGCGTAGAGGAGACCCGCATAGGACATGATGCGCCCCATCAGGTCTTCCAATTCCTCATACCCAATGATCGACTTGGCGAGGTGCCCGCCGCTGGACTCTTTTGATTCGGCGGTGAGCTTGCCCTTCCATTGCGCCTCAAACTCCAGTGATTTGGCTTTTGCCTCGGCAATATCGGCGCTGAGTTCATTGCTGTTGCGGTCGGCGTAAAGGTCAGAAAGGTCCCAAACAGGCAGATTCTCGCTGGATTCCGGCATGACAGCGGGTGCGGACGTCGCAATTGACGTTGCGTGATTAAGTTTATGCTTATATAAGCGTTCCAGCATTACATTCTTCCCCTGCCCATTCGGGCGTCGTTTATAACCACCATAGCAATATATGTGCGCATTTTGATAACAGACAATTCACCGGTTTTCTTGAGGGCATTTTCAGGCATTTCTGTCAGAATTCTGTCATTCCTTGTCAAAGGATATGGGACCAGATGACGGCAAGAATCTTGATCGTTGACGATGAACCTGTGCAACGCCGCCTTTTGGAGGCGGCTGTGACACGCATGGGTTTTGCCTGTCAAACAGCTGAAAACGGCATTGAGGCCCTCGCCGCATTTGATTCGTCTGCGGGCGGAAGCATTGCTGTTGTCATTCTGGATTTGATGATGCCTGAAATGGACGGCATGTCGGTTTTGTCGCGGATGCGCGAACGAGAGATCAATGTGCCGGTGATCGTGCAGACGGGGCAGGGCGGTCTCGACACTGTCATCTCTGCGATGCGCGCGGGCGCGTTTGATTTTGTGGTCAAGCCGGTGTCGCCGGAGCGGCTGCAGGTTTCAATTTCCAATGCGCTGAAGGTTGAGGCGCTGGAAGGCGCTTTCAAGCAGATCAAGCGCTCGGCAGCGGGCACGCTGACATTCAAGGATATCATCACACACAGCGCCGCGATGGAGCGGGTGATCCGGCTGGGCGAAAAGGCCGCGCAATCAAACATCCCGATCATCATCGAGGGTGAATCCGGGGTGGGCAAGGAAGTCATCGCGCGTGCCATCCAAGGGTCCGGCAAGCGGCGCGGGAAGCCGTTTGTGACGGTCAATTGCGGTGCGATCCCAGAAAATCTGGTAGAGAGCATTCTATTTGGCCATGAAAAGGGGTCGTTCACCGGCGCGCAGGACAAGCATGCCGGCAAATTTGTCGAGGCGGATGGCGGCACGCTGTTTCTTGACGAGATCGGCGATTTGCCCTTGTCGGCGCAGGTGAAGCTGCTCCGTGCGGTTCAGGAAGGCGAGGTTGATCCTGTCGGCGGTCGCAAGACTGTCAAGGTGGACATCCGGCTGATTTCTGCGACGCATCGCAATCTGGTTGACCAGGTGCGTGGCGGACATTTTCGCGAGGACTTGTACTACCGGCTGAACGTGTTTCCCATTCATGTTCCAGCGCTCAGGGAGCGACCGGAAGACATTCCGCTGCTTGTCCGGCATTTTGTCGCGCGGTTTGCAGCAGAAGAAGGCCGCAAGAATTTGAAAGGTGTGTCGCCTGCCGCGCTTGCGATGCTGAAGTCGTTTCAATGGCCCGGCAATGTGCGCCAGCTGGAAAATGCGGTGTTCCGCTCTGTCGTGATGTGTGACGGTGCTGAATTGCAGCCTGAGGATTTCCCGCAAATCCATTCACAGACATCGCGCATCGAATCAGCCCTGTCACTTCCGGAGGCTGATCGTGAGGAAATGCTGGATGCGGCAGTTGCTGCAAACCCGGACATCGAGTTTGGTGCCGCGCTGCCGATCCTGACAAGTGACGGCGATATGCGCCTGATGGTGGAGATAGAAGAAGACGTTATCCGTCGGGCAATTGCCCATTATGACGGCCAAATGAGCGAAGTTGCCCGGCGGTTGGGCATTGGCCGCTCGACGCTTTACCGCAAGCTCAAGGAATTCGGAATTGATCCGGAAGGTGAGGATGAAGAGGCTGTTCACGCCGCATAGTGATGCATCCTGTTGAAAAAGCAGATTAACTGCGATTTGGTTTTGCCAATTTACCTTCCCTTCACCATGTTATAAACAGCGGTTCGGTCAGGATTGCGTTGCCACCCTGTTGACGCAATTTCGGGCTTACTAATCGGCTGTTAACCAAAACCGCCGACACTTGTCATGAGTAACGAAATCCGGGGGGCAGATAAGTGTCCCATTGAGTAGCGTGAGTGACTGGTGGATGCGGGACATGAGGGGCGGTTTGACGGGAACTGGGTTGATAAGCGCTTTGACGGCGAAAATGGCTCGGATGACGGCTGCGGCGCTGGCAGTTGGCTTTGCCATGTTTGCATCGCCGCAGGCGCTGGCCGAAACCCGGACCTTGAAGATCTACCATGTCCATCTCAATGAACGCAGCGAGATCACCTACAAGCGTGATGGCAAATATCTGAAAGACGGGCTCAACAAGCTCAATCGCGCCCTGCGCGACTGGCGGCGCAATGAGCCGACCAAGATGGACCCGGCGTTGTTTGACGTGATCTGGGAAGTGTACCGCAAGACTGGCGCGCGTGGTTACATCAATGTCATCGGCGGGTACCGCTCTCCCGCGACCAACTCGATGCTGCGCAAGCGCTCGAATGGTGTTGCCGAGAAGAGCCAGCATATCCGCGGCAAGGCGATGGACTTTTACATTCCCGGCGTGGCGCTGAAGACACTTCGCAATGCGGGCTTGAAAGTGCAGGCCGGCGGCGTTGGTTATTACCCGTCGTCGGGCTCGCCATTCGTGCATATGGACGTTGGCAATGTGCGGCATTGGCCGCGCATGAACCGCCGCGATTTGATGGCGGTTTTTCCAGACGGGAAAACCATTCATGTGCCAACCGATGGCAAGCCGCTGGCGGGCTATGATGTGGCAATGGCATCGTACAAGACACGCAAGTCGCGCGGCGGCGGTCCGGTGATTGCCGGCGGTGGCGAGACTGTGAAGCGCAAGTCGTTGCTTGCCGCGTTGTTTGGCGGCGGTGCGGACGAGGAAGAGGATTTGGGCGGCGGCGAGGAAGTGTTGGTTGCCGCTGTCAAGCCGAAGCCGGTGAAGAAACAGGCCGCGCCGCTTGAGCCGGACCCGTTGCCGGAGGCACCGGCCCCCGTCATTGTTGCCACATTGCCACGCCGCGAGCAGGCTGATGCGCTTGATGCGCCGCGCCCGGATGTTGACGTGGACAAGCAGGAAGCGCTCGCTTTCGCTGTCCCTGTGCCGAGCAAGAAGCCGCGTTTTGCCGCCGTGCAGAGGGCCGTTGTGGAGCCTGACCAAGCCGTGATTGCCGCAGCGATTGCCAATGCCAACGGTGAATTGGGCAATGGCGAAGTGGTTGCCGCAGCCGTCGATCCGGTCGCTGAAGCCGCCGCAATCCGTGCTGCCTTGGGCCAAGATGCACCTCAAGCTGAAGAGCCGTTCCTCGCTGGTTTCGTTCCTGTTCCGGCAAGGAAGCCGAAGGTGCCCGAGATCATGCTGGCATCAGTGGCTGTGCCTGAACCGCGCCCTGTTCTTGAAAGTTTTACCACTGAGGTCGCGCTTGCCGCGCCGGTCGCTGATGACATTGCCGCGCTGGCGGCTGTGGATGCGCAAGACAATTTTGCTGCCGCTGAGGAAGATGGCGGCGAGGTTATCGTTGCCTCCGTGCCAGCGCCGATGGCAAGACCTCCTGCGGCAAGACCTCCTGCGGCAAGACCTGCCTTCACCGCCGCGTCAATGCGCGCTGCGATGATCGAAGATGGCGTTTCGCAAATCGATCCTGCGGTGAAGACCACATCCAAAGGTGCCAAGCCGAAGTCGAAGGATGTCAAGCCTGGTTTGAAGGCCAAAGCGACTGCGCCGACGCCGAAGGTTGGCAAGTTTGCCTTGAACACCGCGCCGGTCGCCATCGAGAACCAGCCTATCGCGCCTGAATATGCGCAAGCGCTGGTCCGTGCCGCACCGACAGAGGTCTACGTGGCGGGCTTCTCCAAGGCTGGTCCGCTCGAGGCCGGCAAGTTCACCGGCAAGGCCGTGAATTTCTTGCGCATTGCAAAGTTTGAAACCCAATAATCTCTGAATAGGGCGGGCCGCTTTGGCCAGCACCGGCGTGAAATTATGTCCGCAGCTTCAGCCGCGAATCTTTGCTGCGCCTGCCGCGAGCTTTTCAATTGTCGCCCAGTCGCCTGCGTCCACCGCCGCTTTCGGCGCGACCCATGAGCCGCCGACACATATGACGTTGGGCAGCGACAAGTAGTCCATCGCATTCTTCTCGGTAATGCCGCCGGTCGGGCAGAATACCGCGCCCGCGAGCGGGGACGAGAACGCCTTGAGCATCGACACGCCTCCCGCCTGTTCGGCCGGGAAGAATTTCAGCACCGAGTAGCCGTGCGCGAACATTTCCATGACCTCGCTGGGCGTGATTGCGCCCGGCAGCAGCGGCACATCGGAGTCATCGGCGGCCTTGCGCAGATCTTTGGTGCAACCTGGCGAAACGATAAACTTTGATCCGGCCTTGACGGC
>JANMQE010000056.1:0-2254 GCA_031370195.1 Phyllobacteriaceae bacterium | reverse complement strand
GATCTGCCGCTGTGGGATGGCGAAGACGCCTGCCTTCATCTGATGTCGATGATCAGTCCTTTGGCCGATGATCTTTATCTGGTGCACGCGCCGCTTTTGCCCGTCGCGCTTTATCAGCTGATGAAATCACGAGGCATCCAGCTCATCATCGCGCCTGCCGCTGAGTTTGCGGCATCGAACGGCCTGTCGCTCAATGTTCTGCCGACAAGCCCGCGCGACGTCATCATGGTGGACGGATTTGCAAAGACCAAGGCAGCGATGGAGGCGGCGGGCTGTGCCGTGGAGACGTTTGAAGCCGACGCGCTGTGCATCGCCTGCGAGGGCGGGCCGACGTGCCTGACCGGTCCGGTGTGGCGGGCATGAGCGCAGTGCGCAAACCATTCCGGCGCGAGGGCGAGGACTTGCGCCGCCGTGCGCTTGTGGAGGCGACGCTGGCCTGCATCGCGACGCTTGGCATGGAGGGTACGACGGTGCGGGAGATTGCCATCAAGGCCGGTGTCACCGCCGGACTGATCAGGCATTACTTTGTTTCCAAGGATGAACTCATGCTTGCCGCTTACTCGCACTATGTCGAGCAGATGGCGCAGCGGTCACGTGAGGCCGTCAACGACGGGCCACCTGATCCTCTGGCAAGGCTGGCGCTCTTTGTGCGCACGAACCTTGGTGCGTCTGCCGTAGACCAGAGCAATCTGGCGCTTTGGGCGGGGTTCATCAAGACTGTGCGGACCAGCCCGGCGATGGCCGCGATCCATCTTGAGGGCTACACCGGCTATCGCTCGGATGCGGAAAACCTGATTGGCGCGGCATTTGCGTTTATCAAGCGCCGGACAACGGCCAATGAGCTGCGGCGGCTTGGCATCGCGCTCAATGCCGTCATAGACGGACTCTGGCTTGAAGGATCGATCGCGCCACGGGAATTTGCCGATGGCGAGTTGACGACGATAGGCATTGCATCCGCTTCCGCGCTGCTTGGGATCAACCTTGAGAATGCGGGACTGGCGTGACCATGCACTACGCCTCAATCACCACCCGCCTGCAAGGGCTTGGCAGCGACAAATGGCATGTTCATCTCAAGGCCAAAGACCTGCGGCGGCAGGGGCAACCGGTAATCATGCTGACCATCGGCGAGCCGGACATTGCGGTGTCAGACGAATTGATGGGCATTCTCGAGCGTTCGATGCGCGCGGGCCGAACCGGTTATTCCAACGGCCGCGGCGAGCCGTCGTTGCTGGAGGCGCTGTCGCAGAAATATTCGAGGCGTTCCGGCCGTGCCGTCGGGGCGGAGAATTTTGTCTGTTTTCCGGGAACGCAAACGGCGCTTTATGCCGTGATGACGGCGCTGGTTGAGAGCGGCGATGATGTGCTGGCCGGTGACCCGCTGTATGCGACCTATGACGGGATCATCCGTGCGACCGGGGCAAACCGGGTTTCTGTGCCGCTTGATCCTGACAACGGGTTCCGGCTGCGGGCGGCGGACCTTGAAAAGGCGATCACGCCGAACGCGCGCGTTCTCCTTCTCAACACGCCGCACAACCCGACCGGGGCAGTTCTGTCACGCGAGGAGATATCGGCCATTGGTGCCGTTTGCGAACGTTACGGTCTGTGGATCGTGTCTGACGAGGTCTATGAGGATCTGATATTCAATGGCGTTTTTGCCTCGCCGTTTGATGATCCGCGTCTGGCGGAGCGGACCATCGCTGTGTCTTCCATTTCCAAATCGCACGCCGCGACGGGGTTTCGCAGCGGCTGGTGTGCGGGATCGGCGGAGTTCTGCGCAAGGCTGTTGCCGCTAGCGGAATCGATGCTGTTCGGCAATCAGCCGTTTATCGCCGACATGACGGCATATGCCCTGTCTCACCCTTCGACCGCTGCACAGCAGATGCGCGAGGCTTTCAGCCGGCGGGCCGGGATGATTATCGAGCACTTGTCATCTGTCGGCAGCATCACTTGCCATCGTCCGCAGGCGGGGATGTTTCTCTTGGCAGATGTGCGCAACACCGGACTTTCCGGAGACGAGTTTGCGCTGCGGTTGCTTGATGAGGAGCAAGTCGCCTTGATGCCGGGCGAGGCGTTTGGCGAAAAGATCAACGGGTTTGTGCGGATCAGCCTTACGGTTCCAGATGAGACCATCAAGGACGCCTGCGCGCGCATCCGCAGGTTTGTGGCTGGCTTGGGAGCCTGAAATCATGACGCACAAGACCGTTGGCGAACATCTGGTGGAATTGCTTGAGGCGCAAGGTGTCGACACTGTGTT
>JANMQE010000050.1:0-4304 GCA_031370195.1 Phyllobacteriaceae bacterium | reverse complement strand
CGGGTCTCGCCCGTCCTTCGGACCCTGCTTCGCGGTAGAGGGGAAGAGCGTGGCCGTTCACACGCAACATCGCGAACAGCTCGGCGATGATGCCGAGGAGTAGGGCTTGGTTGCGGGTGATGGCCATTTCCCAGTTCACTTGCTGCGTTTTCCCTTGTTGAACACGAGGGGAATTATCAGGCCGGATTGAAGATGGGTGGATAAGTTGCTGCGGAAAAAGTTGTGGCTTGAATGATATCAATGGGTTGGCGGTGTTTTGCTGCGGGATAACTTTGCTGGACTGGCTGGTGTGGCCCCCTCATCTGCCTGTCGGCATCTGACCGGGGCGAGCCACGGGTCTCGCCCGCCTTCGGACCGCGCTGGAGTTGCGGGGAGAAGACGCTCAAACGAATTTCGAAACGCACCCTGTGCCGGGAAAAGCCCAGACAGGCACAGTCAGACAAATGGCCAGGAACTGCCAAGATGGCGCTCGAATGCGCCTTCGGCCTGCTGCGATGTCTTGACGTTTGATGCGGCTCGACCTGGAGATCCGGGTGCATTGATGGCCGCCACAAGCCTGTTTCCCGCCAGATCGAGCGGACCTGAATTGTCAATTGTGATCACATCACCAAATTTGCTGTAATCGGTATCGATCCGGTCAAGCCGCTTTTGAATATCAGCTTCGCTTTCGCGGCCGCGCAGGCGCAGGCGCAAGGTCAGGATTTCCGGGTCTGCGGTGATGGAAACAACAGTCAGATTGGGAAATGCAGCCGCAAAATATGGGAGCGCGTGCCGGCTGCCATTTGCCACTGCAGTGCCACCTTCATCAATGAAGTTCTTCACGGCTGCGGGAATACCGTAACGCAGACCGTGCGCCTGCCATGAAACGGCAAAGCCGCCATGTTGTTCCAACTGCACAAATGCTTGTTCCGACATGGCGTCATGCGTCTCGCCGCCGCTGTCGGCAGCGCGGGTGATGGTCCGCCGGACAAAGCGAATGTGGCCGGTGCTTGCGAGGCGCTGGCGGGCAAACTCAATCAGGCTATCCTTGCCGACACCCGATGGCCCGACAACAACAAACAACCTGCCAGCGCCATGGTTCATGCCACGCGCTCTCCGCCGCGCCAGACCGTGCGCACCAACGGAACGCCATTGTCGCGGCGCACCCGCACCAGATCGGCTCGCAGGCCCGTCTCTATGCGACCGCGATCATCCAGGCCGACGGTGCGTGCCGGTGTTGCCGAGACCATGGCGATTGCCTGTGGCAGGGTAATCGCTTCGACTTCATCTGCCAGAATGAAAGGGGCGTGAATGAGGCTGAACGGCACGTAGTCAGACGACAGGACATCAAGCGTTCCGCGTTCGGCGAGATCGCGGGCTGCGATATTTCCCGAGTGCGATTTGCCACGCACAATGTTTGGTGCGCCCATCAGGACGCTCATGCCCGCTTCATGCGAGGCCTTGGCTGCTTCAAGGCTCGTCGGAAATTCAGCAAGTTTGACCCCATAGCTGACGGCTTCATCGACATGGTCGAGCGTTGCATCATCATGGCTGGCAACCGTGATGCCAAGTTCGTTACAATGCGCCGCAATGGCGTCCCGATGCGGTTTGGCATGGAGCGCCGACGCGTCCTTGCGACGTTGGACAAATTCAGCGAAGGCTTCATCAGACAGGCCGCGTTTGGTTTTGTAGTAAAGCGTGTACTGGTCCATGGTCTGGAACTGGCGCTGGCCGGGGGCATGATCCATCAGCGACACAAGGCGGACTTTTGCGTCCCGCTCGAAGGCTTCAAAATGCTGCAACACATCAGCTGACGAGACTTCACAGCGCAGGTGAATCAGATGGTCGGCGCGCAACCGGCCTTCCTGTTCGGCGGCAAGCAATGCATCGGCCATCCTGCGCATTTCACCGTCGTCAAACCCGCCGTCTTCATCCGATCCCATGCGCAGGCAGTCGAACACGGTTGTGATGCCGGAGGAGGCGATTTGCGCATCATGGGCCTGAATGGCCGAAATCATGTCCCAGCGCACGCCGGGGCGGGGGGAATAGTGGGCTTCCAGATGATCAGTATGGAGCTCTATCAAGCCGGGCATAAGGTAATCGCCCTCCAGATCGACACCTGATTTTGTCACCGTGTCGGAAATATCGGTGATCAGGCCGTCTTTGAGCACCAGAGTGCCTCGAATGACCTCACTTTGCAGGACGATCCTGGCATTGGTGAGAATTGTGCCGGTGCCCATGGCGTCAGGCCTTTCCATTGAGATGCGACGCGCAAACCGGGCGCATGCTGCGGACCGCAAAGTCCGCTCCGGGCTCCGGTTCGACAAAAATAGCGATGTTGGATACGGTGTGCGGTTTGCCGAGAAAGGCGGAAAAGTGCCTTTCCAAGACGGCGCGCACTTCGCTGGCCTCGCCGTCATTCACCCGGCCGGTCAGCGTCATGTGGAAGAAAAACTCCTCGAACACGAAAGGATAACCCCAGCGTTCGAGATGCGCGCGCTGGCGTGCGTTCAGTCTTTCCGGATTGCGCCGCTCGATATCGCTGTGTGTCAGTGGCGCGCGAAACCGATCAAACGCACGAACGATCTGGCCGGCAAATTCGTTGAGCATGTCGTTCAGTTCTTCGGGAACAAGCGCGAAGAAGCCGTCGACCTGACACAACACCAATGAGGGGATGACAATGTCCTCGTCAGACATCGTCAGCGCGGAAAAGGCATCGAGCAGTTCCTGCTCAGTGGCATTGTCTGCCAATGCGAACGGAGCCTTGACTGTGGCATGAAATCCGTAACGTCTTGGCTCGCGCACGAGTTCGGCGTGACGCTCTTTGCTCCAGCCTGACGGTAATTCCGGGACAGTTGCCGCCAGACCGAATGCATCGCGGCCAAACCAGGCTGAGGCTGCGATGCTTAGCGGGGCAGTCGGGTCTGGCGTATGATAGAGGGCGTAGCGCATGGGATTTTCAAATCAAGCAATGACAGGATCACGGAAGGCACAGTCGTTACGCCGTTTCCGTGACAGGTTGATGATGACAAGCCGGATCAATGTTGCTCCTGACCCATCAGCATGGCCCTCAGGCGTCCGGAAATCGCGTCAAACACATAGACGACGATCAGGATCAACAAGACCATGTAGGCGACGTTTTCCCAGTCAGAGTTGGTCCGCATCGCTTCCCAAAGTTTCAGGCCGATGCCACCCGCGCCGACCGCACCGATGATGGTGGCGGAACGGGTGTTGGATTCCCAATAATAGAGCGCCTGACTGGCAAAAATCGGCATCACCTGGGGGATGACACCAAACCGCTGTATTGCCGCCGGATGGGCACCGACCGAGCGTACGCCTTCGCGCTGCTTGTCGTCGATGTTCTCCAGCGCTTCGGAATAGAGTTTGCCGAGTGAACCGGTATCGGTAAAGAAGATGGCGGAAATGCCGGCCAGCGGACCCGGTCCAAAGCCGCGTGTGAAGAACAACGCCCAGATCAGCATGTCCACCGAGCGCAGGAAATCGAAGAAGCGCTTGGTGATCTGGTTCAAGACTCGATTGCCTGTTACGTTGCGTGCCGCGACGAATGCAAGCGGGAACGCAATGATGGTGGCAAACAGCGTGCCGACAAAGGCCATCACGATGGTTTGCAGCAGCTTGGTCCAAACGTCGAGATGCTGCCATTCGCCGTTGTAAAGTATGTTGTCGAAGGCAAGCGAGAGATTGCTCTGGTTCGCATCGATCTGCTCGCCCGAAGTGATCATCCGCGCCACTTCCATCAGGCTCTTGCCGTGATAGGGCGAGGCGGTGTCGAACAGGAAGTTGGCCCAGCCGAGGAAGCGTTTGCGGATCTTGACTTTGGCGTCATCAATCTCTCCCCAACCTGCAAAACCCAGCGACAGGATGATTTTTGAACCGGGCTCACGCTGGGTCGCAAACGATGGCAGCGGGCCTTGCGCAAACACGCCGTTGCCGGGCTCCATCCGGGCAACAAGTGTCTGGCTGCCATCTGTTACAGTTACCACATTGTTCACAACGGTCAGTGTCTTGGAAGCGCTGAAGGATACGGTCGCGCTCGAAACCACCTCTTCGATCACGGGTTTAGTCGACTTCGGCTCCACTGCGACAAATCCGCCGCCAAGCGGTGCGCCGGGAGCCATCAGGCCCTTGGACGTGTTGACAGGCGCTGGACCACCGGTTGCGGCCTTCGGCGCTTCGGGCACCACCTCCCGCATCTGCGAACTCTTCCGCAGCCAATCGGGTTGCGGATTGTCTCCCAATGGCGTGAAGCGCGGATAGGTGATGCGCATGGTTCCGTCTTGCCTGACGGAAATGTCAGGGCGGAC
>JANMQE010000806.1:0-3339 GCA_031370195.1 Phyllobacteriaceae bacterium | reverse complement strand
CGGTAGAAGTCCGACAATGTCGGCGACTCGCTCTGACGGTAAATTTGGGCTATTGGAGATGATCGAGGAAAGCCGCATGAACCTTACTTTTGACACTGAGCGTGAAGCAGACGGGCGCTGGCTCGCAGAAGTACCCGAACTTCCGGGCGTACTGGCCTACGGGGCCACGGAAGGCGAAGCTGTTGCAAAGGCAGAATCGCTGGCTCTGCGCGTCTTGGCGGACCGCATCGAGCACGGTGAAGCAGGGGCCATTCCGATCACTATCTGCATTGCTGCAGAATGAATGAATGAATTTGCGGCGGTCAAGGCCTGACGGGTCTTGGCTGCACTCCTGAGAATTGGATGGACATTAAAACGGCAAACTGGCTCGCATAAAACGCTGGCACGAGAAGGCTGGACGGATTTTGTGTTTGCCTTTCACGACAGTGTGGAAATTGGACCCCAAATGCTCAAGCGCATTTCAAAGGCCAGCGGGCTGAGGCCACGTGATCTTTGACGTCTGACAAGGCGTGGGTCAGACGTGCCATCTTGATTTTCCACCAAATAACGCATACATTCACGTCAGGAGATGTGAAATGCTGAGCACTCAATTGGAACTCAAACCCCGTGAGGCAGCGCCCGCTGCTTTGCAGACTTTCGCGGAGGAGGGCGACAGGGCGCGGTTGTCGCCTGTGGCCATCAAGGCGTTTCTCGGGATTGCCAAGGCCTGGGATATCTCAAACCGTGACGCCGCAGAACTGGTTACCGTGTCCGGCAGCACGTTTGACAGGATGAAGCGCGGCGAGCCGATGGCACTCAACCAAGACCAGTTGACGCGTGTTTCGGCCTTGGTCGGCATCTACAAAGGCCTGCACCTGATGTTTGCGGACGCAATGGCCGATGAATGGCCGGTTTTGGCGAATACGGGTCCGTTGTTCAAAGGCGCATCGCCCGTTGCAGCGATGAAGGCGGGGGGCATTCCCAAGATGCTCGACACCCGCCGCTATATTGACGCTGTCCGTGGCGGGCTCTGAGCCTTGGTGGAAATACCAATTGTCCGCACGGGTTTTGCCCGCACAGTGCGGCTTGTCACCAGCGCGCGGCTCCGTGCTGCAGTTCTGGCCGATCTGGTGAAAGAAGGCGAAATCGCCGCTTTGGCCGAAATCGAAGGCGCGACCAGCCAGCGGCTGCTGGCCGAAGACAGTTCGGCATTTGGAATTGGCCGTGATGATCTGGTGCACGGCGTGCCGTTTGCATCATTCATCAACGCGTCCTTCGCATACTTCAAACCCGGCGAGCCGAACCGATTCAATTTTGACCGTGGAGCCTGGTATTGCGCGCTGGATGTCGACGTCTGTTTGGCAGAAGTGTCGTGGCATATGAGCGAGTTTCTTGGGCGTACCGGCAGATTTCACGCAACTGTCGAGTATGCAGAGCTCTACGCCAGCCTTGCCGGTGAATTCTATGACATGCGCAGGATGGAACACCATCCGGCACTGCATCCGGACCCCGCGCTCGGTTATCCCGAAGGCAACCGGATCGCGCTTGCCGCGCGGACCAAGGGCCTGAACGGCGTCATTTATCCGTCCGTGCGCAAGACCGGAGGCGTCTGCATTGTCGCAATCCTTGCACACGCGGTGCAATCGGTCGCGCAGGGCGCAATGTACACGCTGGTTTGGAAAGGCACGCCGGCACCGACAGTTGAAAGGCTCGCCGCCTGAGCATGCTCAGTCCGGTTTCCAGACTTCGCCCAAATGATCTCCGCTCTTCAGGACGGCCTCATAGCGCTTGCTTCCGGAAACGAATGTGACCGTGTCCTTGCCGTCGGCGGACTTGCCCTTCTCGACATCATAGCAGCTGTAGTGATCCGACGGTGGCCATACGGAGCAATATTGGTCGCCGCGCATCAGCCAATTGCCCTGCGTCCTTTGCCCCGAAGCATCCAGGTACGGCGTCTGACCGCCCTTGTCGAAATACTGCCGCGCGCTGTCAGGCCCGAGCGGCAGATACCAAGCGGTCGAATTGTTCAGTTTGGCCTCGGCATCATGCCCATGCATCTTCTCGCCGCCATATAAAGCCGCAGGAAGCGCCGGCAGCGCCAAGGCGAGGAAGAGAACGCGTTTCATCACCGCCTCCAAAACAAAAACCCGACGGGCAGTGTGCCGCGCCGGGTTCAGGAAACCAAATCAGAAGGCCGTGATCACTATTGGCGGACCCAGGTCTCGCTCTTGCAGATGATGCCGCCGAGCACGCAGCCGGACAGGCTCATCGTGTTGCCGTTGACAGAGGCCTTGCCCTTGTACTTCTTGTCTTCGTCAAGATCGGTCAGCGAGCCTTTGTAACGGTTGCCGGTGCCTGACATCGAGCCAGCCTGCTTGCCATTGTGCTTGCCGCCCTGAACGATGGCGCAGAAAGCGTCACCGCATGGCGAGAACTTGATTATGGTGCCAGTTTTGCGCTTCCAAGAGCCCTCAATCGGCTCGGCGGCGATAGCCGGAGCAGCGAAAGCAATGGACAATAGAGCAGCTGTGATAAGTTTGCGGATCATTTCGGTTCTCCCATTTGGTGAGCGGCCTCCCGCCTGCACCTCGTATCCCTTACGCGAACGTAAGAGTAGACGAGATTTGGCTTTAGCGAAAGCCGTGCCGCAGCGTCATTATGCGAATTTTTCCGTGAAAAAGTGCCGGGGATTGAACAACCGCAAAACAGGCATCCCGAACCGTGGTTAGCCAAACGTGTATTTTGATGTGTCAAAATTGAATGAATATTTCGCCAAGTGATTGAAATCGCAGGCTTCTGTTGGTTGCCGGAATGTGAAGTTTACCACTCGTTTTAGTTTTGTTTTCCTCAAATTAAGCACAAGGTTTAACGCCGGATTCAAGCGCGGTCGGCATTCTCCACATCACAAGAGGGCACCGGAATGGTCCGGGAAAACAAAGCGCTCTCAAGGGTTTACGGGGAATACGAACATGGCACGCTTTGAATTTAACACTGCAGAAACCGGCTCGATGGGCAACGGCGCACAGGCCGACATCCTCTTCAACATGGGCCTGATGTATGCCACCGGCCGCGACTGCAACGCCGATCTGGTTGCCGCCCACAAATGGTTCAACATTGCCGCCATCAAGGGCTGCGACCGCGCCGCTGAAATGCGCGCCGAGCTGGCCTCCGCCATGTCCAAAATGGAAATCGCCGCAGCGCTGCGCGCCGCCCGCGAATGGATGACCACCCACTGATTTTGATCAAGGTTTGACAGGGATAAAAGACCCGGCAAACGGGCGCGACAACAAGACCCGGACCAACCGGGCAACACGGGAAAGCCGAAAACCTTGGGGAAGGGGATCGTCTGCACCAAAGCCG
>JANMQE010000776.1:0-6423 GCA_031370195.1 Phyllobacteriaceae bacterium | reverse complement strand
GAAGATTTTCGTCGTCGGGCCCTCATCCACCAGCTGCCCCTTGAGCATCACTGCCGTGCGGTGCGCGATGCGGCGCACAATGCCGAGGTCGTGCGTGATGAAGAGATAGGCCACGCCAAGTTCATCCTGCAATTTCTTCAGCAGCTTCAGTATTTCATCGGCCACCAGCTGGTCGAGCGCGGAGGTCGGCTCATCGCAGATAATCAGGTCCGGATCGGCTGCCAACGCGCGGGCAATGCAGATGCGCTGCTTTTGGCCGCCCGAAAGCTGGGTCGACAGACGACCGGCGTAATCCTCCGGCAATCCCACTTGCCGCAGGAGTTCAGCGACGCGGGCTTTCACTTCGGCAGGCGATTTGTTGTAATAGAAGGCAACGGGGCGGCCAATAATCTCGCCGATGGTCTGGCGTGGGTTGAGCGCCACATCCGGCAATTGGTAGATGAACTGGATTTGCCGCAGATCATCTTTCTTGCGGTCTTTAAGATAGACAGACAGTTCGTTTCCGCGAAACTTCACGGAGCCGGAGGATCTCGGCAACAATCCCACGATCAGCCGCGCCAAAGAGCTTTTGCCGGAACCGGATTCGCCCACCACGGCCACAGTCTCGCCCTTGGCGACATTCAGCGTTACGTCGTTAACGGCCTTGAAGTCTCCGTAAAGGCCGAGTGCATTCTTGATGTCCAGGATGATTTCGCCGCGCGGCTTGTCGAGTTCCTTGGAAAGATGGTCCGCCTGCTTGCGCTCGCTGACAAGAGCACTGGTGTATGGGTCTTTCGGATTCGACAAAATCTGCTCGGTGTCACCAAGCTCAATCATGTTGCCGCCGCGCAGTACCATGATGCGGTCCGAAACCTGCGCCACCACTGCCAGATCGTGCGTGATGTAAAGCGCCGCCAGATTATAGTCGCGAATGACCTTCTTGATAAGGGCCAGCACTTCGATTTGCGTTGTCACGTCCAGCGCCGTCGTCGGCTCGTCGAACACCATGATGTCCGGCCGGCAGGACATGGCCATCGCCGTCATGACGCGTTGCAGTTGGCCACCGGAGACCTCGTGCGGATAACGGTTGCCGATGGTTTCGGGATTGGGCAGATCCAGCGCCTTGAACAGTTCGATCGCCCACTCTCTGGCTTCCGCCGGTTTCATCAACCCGTGCTGGATCGGCATCTCGCAAACCTGGTCGAGAAGCGTGTGGAACGGGTTGAACGACGCTGCCGCGCTCTGTGCGATATAGGCAATATGCTGGCCGCGCTGTTCGCGCCGCCCTTCGCTTGACAGATCACGGATGGCGACGCCGTCAATTTCGATCACGCCGCCGGTGATGCGGCATCCGGCGCGGGTGTAGGCCATGGCGGCAATGCCGATTGTGGACTTGCCCGCCCCGCTTTCGCCGATCAGACCCAACACCTCGCCTCGCTTGAGTTCAAGCGAGATGTTGTTGACGAGGCAAAGACCGCTAACGGACTCGATGCGCAAATCACGGATTTTCAGAACCTGTTCGACAGCCATTTTCACATCTCCGCCGAGGCGCCGGAGGGACGCGCATTGATTGAAAGGATCCAGTCGACAATCAGATTGACGCCAATTGTCATCAACGCAATCATCGCTGCCGGATAAAGCGGCGCCGCAAGTCCAAATGAGATCGCCTTGCCGTTTTCACGCACCATGCCGCCCCAATCGGCAAACGGCGGCTGAATGCCAAGACCGAGGAACGACAGGCCGGCCACAAACAGGAAGTTGAAGCAAAAGCGCAGGCCGAACTCGGAGATCATGGGCGGCAAAACATTCGGCAAAACTTCCCTGCGCATCACCCACCAAAGACCCTCGCCGCGCAATTTTGCCGCCTCCACATATTCAAGCACGGCAATATTCATGGAAACCGCGCGGGCAAGACGAAACACACGCGTCGAATCAAGGATCGCAATGGTGATGATCAGTGTGGGAATGGATGAGCCGAACATCGACAGGATGATCAGCGCAAACACCAGCAGCGGGATGGACAGCATTACGTCAACAATGCGCGACAGAACCTGATCGATCACATTGCCGCCGGTGGACGCCAGAAGGCCAAGTGTTGTTCCAATCAGGAATGACAGCACCGTTGTCGCCAGCGCGATGCCGATTGTCATGCGCGCGCCGTAGATGATGCGAGACATCATATCGCGGCCGATTTGATCGGTGCCCATCCACGAAGCTGAAGAGGCCGGGGCCCACGTTTCACCGACGGTCTCCGCTTGACTGTAGGGCGCAATCCATGGCGCAAACACCGCGATGATCACAAAGAACCCGACGATTGAAAGACCGACCCACGCCAGCCCGTTTGGCTTGTATCCGAAAATGGTCATGACTTAATCCGCCCTTGTAGCTCTGCGCAGTCTCGGATTGGCCAAAATCGCCAAAATGTCTGCAACCGTATTGAGAATGATGAATGTCGCGGCAAACAACAGGCCACACGCCTGCACCACCGGCAAATCGCGCTTGGTTACACCGTCAACCATATATTGGCCAACGCCCGGATAGACGAACACCACTTCAATGACGACCACGCCAACAATCAGATAGGCAAGGTTGAGCGCGATGACGGAAATGATTGGCGCGGCGGCATTCGGCAGCGCGTGTTTGATGATCACCCGTGATCGCGGCATGCCCTTCAGGAACGCCATTTCAATATACGGCTGTGACATGATCGAAAGCACGGAAGAGCGTGTCATGCGCAGCATGTGCGCCGCCACAAGGAATGTCAGCGTCAACGCGGGAAGAGCAATTTTGTACAGTCTTTCACCAAAGCCCATGTCATCAAAAACCGTCGAAAGCGACGGGAACCAGCGGAGCTTCACTGCGAAGACCAAAATCAAAATGTAAGCGATAAAGAATTCAGGAACCGAGATTGTCGCCAGTGACACGACGTTCGACCAGCGGTCCTGCCACTTGCCTTCATTGATCGCCGCAAGGATGCCGAGGCCGACAGAAATCGGCACGGCGATCAGAGCGGCGACGCCAGCCAAAAAGAGCGTGTTCTTGAATTTGCGCATCAGCTCAGGGAGTATTTCGCGCTTGTTGGTCATCGCAACGCCAAAATCACCCTGAATGGCACCGGAGAACCATTCGAAATACCGGACATATGCAGGCCGGTCCAAGCCAAGCTCGATGCGAAACGCAGCAAGCGTCTCAGGCGTGGCACCTTGGCCGAGCACGGCAGACGCCACGTCGCCCGGCAGAATTTCAGTGGCCGCAAAAATCAGCACGCTGACGGCCAGCAGCGACAAGATGCCGAGGGCGATCCGAGTTAGAATAAATTTCGTCATCAGATCGCCCCCCAGGCTTGTTTCTAGTGTGTCAAGTCACTGATTCTCAAGCGAACCAGCCCTTTTCCGCCATGCGGTTGTCATTCATGTCGTAACGGGAATGCGGAGCATTGCCCATCACGTTCTTGGCGTAGCCATCCAGATAGTCGGTGATGGCAAAGCAGATCATGCCGCCGTCATCCGCGATGAGTTCCTGCGCCTTGTTGTACATTTCCTTGCGCTTGGAATCATCCAGCTCAACGCGGGCATCGGTGATGAGCTTCTGGAAATCACCGTTGACCCACTTCGAGTCGTTCCAGGCAGCCGGTGCACCGCTTTCATCAGCGCCGAAGACCTGTGTGAGCGACGCGTCCGCAGACATGCGGCGGCCCCAATACACAGCGCAGAACGGCACCTTGAGCCAGACATTATCCCAATATCCGTCACTGGAGACCTTGTTGACAGTCAGCTCAACGCCGGCCTTCTTCAAGGATTCCTGATAGATCTGGGCGCAGTCAACGGCGGTTGACCATGCACCTTCCGAAGTCTGCAACTCGACCTTTGTTCCGGCTGCAAGACCGGCGGCCTTGAAGTGGAAGGCGGCCTTGTCCGGATCGTAGGCGCGCTGCGGCATGACACTGTTGTAGTATGGGTTCAGCGCGTCGAGCGTGTGATCGTTGCCCGGCACTGCGTAACCGTTGTAGACCTGCTTGATGATCGCCTCACGGTCGATGCCGTATTTAAGTGCAAGGCGAAGATCCTTGTTGGTGAACGGATCGGACATGACCTGCGAGACAAAGCAGAAGCGGTTGCCGGTGCCTTTGGTGCGGGTGATGTTGAGGTTCGGATCCTTCATCAGAAGGTCAACAGTGCGGGCGTCCATGCGGTTGGCGGCGTGGATTTCGCCAGACTGCAAGGCGGCGGTACGTGCTGCAACGTCCTGAATGTTGCGAATTTCGACGGTGTCGAAGTTGCCGCGACCGGCTTTCCAGTAATCGCCGCGGTTCTTGAACACGAGGCGAACGCCCGGCTCGAACGATTCCAGCGTGTATGCGCCGGTGCCGATCAGCTTGTTCCAGTCGGTGAAATCCTTCGGAACGACGATGACGTGATAATCACCCAGAAGGTACGGGAAGTCGGCATTGCCGGACTTGAGCGTGATGGCGATTTCGGATGGCGACAGCGCCTTGATGTCGGCAATCGGCTCAAGAATGCTTTTTGCCGGCGACTTGGACTCTGCCGTGCGGTGATAGGCGATCGAATAGAGAATGTCGTCTGCGTCAAGCGCCTTGCCGTTCGAGAAGGTGACGCCCTGACGGACCTTGAAAATCCATTCAACAGCGCCGGGCTTTGCTTCCCAGCTTTCGAACAGTTCGCCGCGCGGAACGCCGGTTTCGTCAAATTCGACAAGATTGTTGCAGACCGCAAGCGAGGCCGCGATCATGACCGAGTCGGCATAGGTTGACGGGTCGAGCGAGTCAGATGCCGAGCCGCCTTCCATGCCGATGATGAAGTTGCCGCCCTTCTTGGGCTCGTCTGCGTGGGCAGAATTTGTCCAGAGCATGTTTGCGGCAGGAATTGTCAAACCGGCGAGTGCCGCCAGCTGAAGAAAATCGCGCCGTGAAACCTGGCTCCTGGCAGCAAGCTTCTCGGCAAGTTTCAATTTTTGTTCAAAGTCGTTCATAGACAGAGTGCTCCCATTTTTTGGCCGGTACCGCATTGCAATACAGATGACCGGCCCTGTCAACAAATCATTGGGAAGTGCTGCCGCTTCACCACGCGGTGAAGTTTCCGGCCTTGGTCCCCAATGGACGAGCGCCCTCAAATTCATGGACCGGATCAGAGCGCAAAAACGTCCCGTCCGGCATCTCTTTTTGGCGCTTTGTATCCCCGCGCCTTATTATCTTCCCGCAAACTTCAGGCAGGCTGCCCATGCGTAAAAACAAACGGAGATCAGGGCAAACTTGCTGCCCTCTGGCGACATTGAATGTGAGAATTGCGACGTTGGTGTCGTTTGCGCGATTTAGCTGACGCAATTGTGCGAAAAGCGTCAGCGTGGTCTGTCCGAATGGCCCAGATCACGCTCCGGCCAAACAACGTCACGCACCTTCTGTTTGAGAACCTTGGCCTCAGGAAAACCGCCGTCAGTCTTGCGGTCCCAGATGGAAATGCCATCTGCCGTGATCTCAAAAATTCCACCCGTTCCGGGGATCAGAGCGACCTCGGCGATGTCCTGTCCGAAGGTTTGCAACAACTCCTGCGCCATCCATGCCGCACGCAGCATCCAGTTGCATTGGGTGCAATAGACAATGGTGATGCGCGGTTTGGCTCGAGGCATTTAATTGGATTCCCGACTGGACAAAAGCGGAAAGGATGACCAGTTTCCGCCTCTGGAAAATGGAAGCACATTCTTATGGAAAAACGCAAGCTTGGCGCGACCGGCGTCGATGTCTCTTTGATCTGCCTTGGCACGATGACTTACGGCGAGCAAAATACGCAAGCCGAGGGTCACGCCCAAATGGACCGGGCGCTGGCTGCTGGCGTGAACTTCTTCGACACCGCCGAACTCTACGCCATCCCGCCGAAGCCCGAGACGCAAGGGCGCACCGAAGAGATCATCGGCACATGGTTTCAGGCGCGCAAGAACCGGTCGGACATCATCCTCGCCTCCAAAGTCGTCGGGCGTTCCGGAATGACATGGTTCCGCGAAGACAGGTCCCAGTCGAGATTGACCCGCCCGCAAATGACCGAGGCACTCGACAAGAGCCTCAAGCGCCTGAACACTGACTACATCGACCTTTACCAGATCCATTTTCCGGAGCGTCCGGTTCCATGGGGTTCAACACCCACAAACTTCCGCGCCGCTGCGTTCAAGCCCGCAGGCGATGAGACATCCATCGCTGAGCAGCTCGACGTGCTCGACGGCTTCGTCAAATCCGGCAAGGTGCGCTGGGTCGGCCTGTCCAACGAAAGCCCGTGGGGGATGATGAAGTTTCTTGCCGAAAGCGACCGCCTCGGCCTTGCCCGCATTCAGTCGGTGCAAAATTCCTACAGCCTCGTCAACCGCACCTATGAGACCGGTTCTGCCGAAATCACCATGCGCGAACAGGTCTCGCTTTTGGCATACTCGCCGCTGGCA
>JANMQE010000745.1:0-2932 GCA_031370195.1 Phyllobacteriaceae bacterium | reverse complement strand
CACCGAAAAAATGTCATGACTGCCACATATACCACACTGCCAATTGATAATTGTATGCCTATCCTGTTCTGGCGATAATATGTCAATGAACGCCCTCTGGGAGGAATCGGCGCGTGAATAATAATAAAGGCAAAACCATTGGCATGGATCCGAAACAGCTCGAGCCGTTTCTTGTTAAATATACAGATGCGTTTGCCATCAACAAGGCGCGCCTGGTTGAAGCCGCAGGCAAGGCGGCGTCCGCTTGGCTGGCTCCGCGCGAGGCCGGCGCCAAGGCCGAGAATTTTTCCGAGCCGCTGGTTGATGTCGCCAAGACCCTGTCGAGCGTGACCGAATATTGGCTGTCAGACCCGCGCCGCGCTGTTGAAGCGCAGACCATGCTTTACGCGCAGTTCATGGGCGTATGGTCCAATGCCGTCCAGCGGCTTGGCGGACAAGAGGTCGAGGACCTCATCAAGCCAGAACGAGGCGACAAGCGTTTCAACGACGCCGACTGGACCGAAAACGCCTTTTTCGACTTCCTCAAGCAGACCTATCTTGTGACGTCCAAATGGGCGGGCGAGCTTGTCACCAAGTCCGAAGGCATGGACGAGCACACGCGCCAGAAGGCGGCATTTTACATGCAGATCGCCTCGAACGCATTCTCGCCGTCCAACTTTGTGCTGACCAATCCGGAACTCTACAAGGAAACCATCGCCTCCAACGGCCAGAACCTCGTCAACGGCATGACCATGCTCGCCGAGGACATTGCCGCAGGGCACGGCGATTTGAAAATCCGCCAGGTGGACGACAAGCCATTTGTTATCGGCGAAAATATCGCGGCAACGCCGGGCAAAGTCGTGGCACGCTCGGCCATCGCCGAAATCATCCAGTATGCGCCGACAACGGACAAGGTGCTCAAGCGCCCCCTCCTCATCTGCCCGCCTTGGATCAACAAATTCTACGTGCTCGATCTCAACCCGGAAAAGTCATTCATCCGCTGGGCAGTAGAGCAAGGTCACACCGTGTTCGTAATCTCATGGATCAACCCGGATGAACGGCACGCGCTGAAGGACTGGACGGATTATATCCGCGAGGGCTTGCAGTTTGGCATGGATGCCATTGAAGCTTCGACCGGCGAGCGCGAAATCAATGCTGTCGGCTATTGCGTCGGCGGGACACTGCTATCCGGCGCACTGGCATTGTTTGCGCGGGAAAACGAAACGCGCATCGTTTCGGCCACCTTCTTCACCACCCAGATCGACTTCACCTATGCGGGCGATTTGATGGTTTTTGTCGATGAGGATCAGGTCAAGGCGCTTGAGCAGTCGATGCATTCCAAGGGCTACCTTGAAGGCACCAAGATGGCCACCGCCTTCAACATGCTGCGCTCGAACGAACTGATCTGGTCCTATGTCGTCAACAATTATCTCAAGGGCAAACAGCCGACACCGTTTGATCTTTTGTTCTGGAATTCTGATGCCACGCGGATGACTGCTGCCAACCATTCCTTCTATCTGCGTGAATGCTATCTCAACAACGCGCTGACCAAGGACCTGATGAAGCTCGGCGGCGCCGTGGTGCACATGCAGGATGTGAAAATTCCGGTGCTGACGATTGCCACGCGCGAGGACCACATCGCACCGGCAAAATCAGTCTTCCATGGTTGCCGCTTCTTCGGCACCGACGTGACTTTTGTACTCGCCGGGTCCGGCCATATCGCTGGCATTGTGAATCCGCCGGGCAAGCAGAAATACCAGTATTGGACCGGCGGTGCGGCTGAAGGTGATCTTCAAACATGGCTGGAAAAAGCCACTGAACACCCGGGTTCCTGGTGGCCATTCTGGCATTCATGGCTGGTCAATCAAAATTCCATCATGGTCGATGCCCGCACACCCGGTGGCGGAAAAGTAGAGCTTCTCGGCGAAGCGCCGGGTACTTATGTGAAAGAACGCATCTGAAACCCTGAACTTACCCAACGGCAGCTGTGTGCCTTCATTTCATCACGCTTTTGCCTCAATCGCCCAATAGCTAAAATCTTGCGATTGTCTGTCAAATCGCTTAAACCATTCGCGAAATCACAGCCCCTGCTCGACAGTGGCCAAGAAACAAGCCGTCGGCAATTTGTCAGGCGGAACAGGGATCGGGTGCTGGATTGGACGTTAAACCGCCCAAATTGCTGCGTTTTCGTGCCAATCATTTGATGGTTCTGCCCGTTTTGGCGGCATTTCTCCTGTCATCGTGCACATCCACAGTCTCCAGCATCGACACCACGGCAGCATCGTTGCAGCCGCAGCAGACCGCACCAGAATCTGTCTCGACAGCGGTCACAGGCGGTACGCCGCTCGCAACCGACACCGCTGCGCCAACGCTGGCGATGAACAGCACCGGCGATGTTCCGCCCGAAGTTGCGGTCGCCGGGGCGGTTCCAAGTGAACAGCCTGCGCAAGTTGTCATCGGCGGACCAGCCACGCCAAGTGCCAGCGAATTTGAAGTCGCGTCAGCAGAAACCGGTCAGTCCGAAATCAGCGCCGCCGCTGTTGGTGCCAAACCTGCAGACCCCGCTGCCACTGTCGCTCTGCCTGTCGGCCCGCAGCCAGTGATCGCGACAGCGGAAGCGCCTGCCGGTTCGCAGAAGCTGGCGGCACCTGAGCCAACAAACCAACAGGTTGAACTTGCGAGCGCGGCAGCAAAAATCGATCCGCAAGCTCAGGAATTGAAACCCGCTGCGCCAGCGCCACAAGTTTTGTCTTCAACGCCACAAGTGTTGGAACCAGCGCCGCTGGCGCCGGCGAAGAAGCCGCGCAAGACGCTTTTCGCCTCGATGTTCGGCGACAGCGGACAAAAGGCTCCCGCCGCACAGGCCGCGCCCGAGCCCCTGCCCGCGCAAACACAATTGGCTCTGGCATCTCCAAGGCCGAAGTCAGCGGCGCTGGCGGCAGTAGCGGCGGAA
>JANMQE010000178.1:0-6216 GCA_031370195.1 Phyllobacteriaceae bacterium | reverse complement strand
GCTGCCGGTGATGATATAGCCATCGAAATCGCTGGCTTGTTGAGGAAATACGCCATCCTTGACCGGCACTGTCACAAATTCCCAATCAGGGCACAGCGGCTGTAAAAGGCGGCGGAATTTTTCGCCGTCATCCGGAAACCGCTTGGCGAATTCCGAATCATCGACGCAAGTGAGCAGAATTCCAATGCGTCGTTTCATGACTGTCTCCAATTGTGCATGCCGG
Source organism: Phyllobacteriaceae bacterium (assembly GCA_031370195.1). Taxonomy (GTDB): domain Bacteria; phylum Pseudomonadota; class Alphaproteobacteria; order Rhizobiales; family Rhizobiaceae; genus JANMEX01. Next base: position 5,993 of record JANMQE010000178.1, on the reverse strand, counting down.
ATTATTTTATATGTGTGCAAATGAGGCTTGTAAATATATTTAACATGTGTTCGACATTTTGCAACGAATTTTTTTGAGGAGAAAATTCGTGACGGTCTGGCTTCCCAATGACGACGTCCACCCCGATCTCTCAAGCCACGACGCCTTTGTGTCCGGCGCGCCGCACAACACGTTTGCCCGTCTGCGCAAGGAGGAACCGGTCGCCTGGTGCGATTATCCGGCTGGACAGGGCTTCTGGTCAATCACCCGCAACGAAGATATCCATGAGTGCAATCGCAACAACGCGCTCTATTCCTCGGCGCGCGGCATTCGCATGGAAGACCAGACCTATGAGGAATATCTGGCCCGGCGCACCTTTCAGGAAACTGATCCGCCAGACCATACCCGCATGCGCATTCTGGTTGCCAAGGCATTTTCCAAGCCGGTCGTCGCGCTGTTTGAAACGCAAATCCGCCAGCTGTGTGACGAAATTCTCGACGACGTTCTGCCGCTTGGCGAATTCGATGCGGTCAAAAGCCTGGCGCGGCAGTTGCCTATGCGGATGCTCGGGCAGATCATGGGCACGCCCGACGAGGATTTGAACTGGCTGGTCGAAAAGGGCGATGCGCTGATCGCCAACACCGATTCCGACTTTACCGACCATGTGCTCGACAAGGCGGACACGGATCCCTACCGGCTGATGCCGTTCCGCTCGCCTGCGGGAGCGGACTTGTTCGATTATGCCAAAAGACTGATGGCCGACAAGCGGCGCAAGGGCGACACGACAGGTGTGCTCAATCTTATCATGCAGCCGGATTCCCTGGGCAATGTGATTTCCGAGGAAGAGTTTCGCAATTTTTTCTGTCTGCTGGTTGCGGCGGGCAATGACACGACGCGCTACTCCATCGCTGCCGGATTGCAGGCGCTGGCCAACCAGCCGGGCTTGCTGGAAGACCTTCAGGGCAACGATGACACAATCTGGGAAACCATGCCCGACGAGGTGATCCGCTGGGCATCGCCTGCCATGTATTTCCGCCGTACGGTGACGCGCGATCATGAGCTGCACGGCAAGACATTGCGTGAGGGCGACAAAGTGCTTTTGTGGTTTGTGTCCGGCAATCGCGATGAAGCGGTGTTTGACAATCCATTCAAGGTGGACTTCCGCCGCTCGCCAAACCGGCACGTGGCTTTCGGGCAGGGCGGGGCGCACGTGTGCCTTGGCATGTGGCTGGCGCGGCTCGAAATCCGGCTGCTGTTTCAGGAATTTGCCAAGCGCGTGAAATCGATCAAGCAGACGGGCGAGCAACAATATCTGCGCTCCAATTTTGTCGGCGGCATAAAGAGCATGCCGGTCAAGATCGAGCTGAACTGAATACTCCACTGGAGAGGTAGCGATGTCCAACGAACGATTGCGGGTTTTGTTCTGTGACCATTTGAATCTGGCGCGCGGCAAATATCTGCCCGGTACAAAAATCGGCACAAACAGCACCCGCGTGTGCCAGAGCACCTTTGGCGTGACCTACGACCGGGACCTCATCCCGTCGCCAGGCTCCAAGGTTCTGGAAGGCCTGCCGGATCTTGAGGTTCGCTATCTCGGGGCGGATGTGCGCGACAGCTGGGAAGACAACACCAGGATCGTCGTCGGTGACCTTTACGAGGAAGGCCAACCGTTCGGCGCGTGCGGACGTCAGGCGCTGAAGAAAGCGATCAGCGACTGGAACGGACTCGGCTTTGACCCGATGATAGGGCTGGAGCTTGAGTGCTTCGCCTTCCAGCACGACGATGACGGCAGACTGGTGCCTTACGAGACGCCGAAGGGCTATGTCTACGCAACGGGACCGTTTGCCGATCCGCGCGGCTTCATGGACGCGATCTGGGAGCGGGCTACGGCACTCGGGTTTGCCATTGATTCCATGACCTCCGAGTTCGACACGCCGCAATATGAATTCACGCTGACCTATGACCGTGCGCTGAAGGCCGTGGATGACATTTTCCTGTTCCGCCAATTGGCACGCGAAACAGCGCTGGAATTCGGCATCGTTTTGACGTTCATGCCCAAACCCATCCTGCCCAAAGGCGGCAGCGGGCTGCACGTGAATTTCTCGTTCAAGGACGAGCACGGCAACAATGCCGTCGGCGAGCCCGACAGCTTAAGCCCAGTGGCGCAGGGCTGCATTGCCGGGCTCATGCACCATCATCAAGCGATGTCGGCGCTTGTTGCGCCGACGGTCAACTCCTACCAGCGGCTAAAGCCATCATCGCTTTCCGGCTATTGGCGCAACTGGGGCGGCGATCACCGCGGTGTTACTACGCGCATCTCCGCCGAGCGCGGGCCGAAGGCGCGCATCGAGCACCGGATGGGCGATGGCGCTTCCAACCCCTACACGCTCGTGGCGACGACACTGCAGGCGGCGCGGTTAGGTTACGTCAACAAATATCCCCTGCCAACGATGGAAACAGCCAACTGCCTGACTGAACACGACGCGCATGATGGCGTGCCTGAAACGCTGGGCGGCGCACTGGATGCGCTCGAGGCAGATGGCGTGTTGATGGACGCGGTCGGTCGGCTGCTTTGTGAAAATCATGTCTTCATCAAGCGTGACGAAATCGAAAAGACATCCAAGATGGAAGGCGACGCGCTGCGCGACTTCTACATCCATTACATTTGACAGATTTGGAACAAACATAATGGCCAAGATCACCTGGAACCTGGCAAACGGTTCGATCATCAGCGCAGAAGTCGCTGACGGAATGAACCTGATGAACGCGGCGGTTGCCAACAACGTGACCGGAGTTGTCGGCGAATGCGGCGGGTGCCTCTCTTGCGCAACGTGCCACGTTTACGTCGATGCAGGCTGGACCGACCGCGCTGGAAAGCCGGGCGATGTTGAGGATGCGATGCTTGAAATCACAGAATCGCCAAAGACGGAGTTCAGCCGCCTGAGCTGCCAAATCATTGTCTCTCCGGCGCTGGATGGCCTTGTACTCGTCGTTCCGCAAGGCTGATTTGATGACCCGTCATACGGTGATCGTCGGAGCAAGCCACGGCGGCATTGCCGTTGCCGCCAAGCTGAGGGCGCTTGATCCGCTGGCGGCAATAACCATTGTCAGCGCCGAGGATGCCCATCCATACCAGCGCCCTGTCCTTTCCAAGGCCTACCTGTCCGGAAAGGCAGCGCTCGAGACAATCGCCTTGCGCCCTCCAAGCTGGTTTGCCGACAACAGCATCAATTTGCTGCTCAGCATCACGGCTACGGCCATTGACCGCGTGGCCAAGACAGTTTCGCTCTCGTCCGGCCAAATCCTTTCATACGACACACTCGTGCTGGCAACCGGCGCATCGCCGCGTTGCTTTCCTGCAGAAAAGGGCGGTTCGCTCAAGGGCGTTCACACCATGCGCGATCTCAGCGATGCAGACCGGCTCAAGAAGGAGATGGTCGAAGGCAAGCGTCTGGTGGTTATTGGCGGCGGCTATATCGGGCTTGAGGCGGCGTCAGAGGCGGCCAAGACGGGCGTGGAAGTCACTGTACTCGAAGCTGCGGACCGCATCGTCAAACGCGTGGCTGCGCGCGAAACCTCGGACCATTTGCGCGCCTTGCATCAGGACCACGGAGTGACAATCCGCGAGGGTGTGCAAATTGACCGAATTGTGGGCGACAATGGCTTGGCAAGCGGTGTTGAGCTTGAGGTCGGCGAGACAGTTCCTGCCGACTTTGTGGTGGTGGGCATCGGCATTTCACCTAACATAAGCGTTGCGCAGGAAGCCGGACTTTCAATCGGCAACGGTATTGTCGTTGACAGCCGCATGCGCACATCCGACCCTTGCGTCTACGCTGTTGGCGACTGCGCCAGCTTTCCCTATGAGAGCGGTCACATCCGCCTTGAGTCGGTTCAGAACGCCAATGACCAAGGTGCCGTCGCCGCCGCAAACATTGCCGGTCAAGAACTGGTCTACCGCTCCACACCGTGGTTCTGGTCCGACCAGTTTGACATGAAGCTGCAAATTGCCGGGCTGAATACGGGCTATGACGATGTTCTGATCCACTCTGGCACCGGCCCGGCGCGGGCGCATCTTTACTTTCGGGATGGCGTCTTCCTCGCAGCCGATTGCTTCAACGATCCGGTCACTTTTGCAATGTCACGCAAGCTGTTGGACGGCGGCAAAGTGCTGACCCGGGAGCAGGCCGGGCAGCCGGGTTTCAGTATCAAGGCGTTCTTGGCCAGCTGACGCCAAGAGCCTGACTCAAAATTCAGTCGGCCATCAATTTGTATTTTCAGCCAAGGCTAAACCTTGGAAACCGCCTCGAGCAGGTCGAGCAGCCGTTCCATTTCGTCCTTGCCGAAGGACTTTTCGAGATCGCGGTAGATCTGCATGCTTTCCGGCGAAATTTCCGCAATCAACGTTCGTGCAGCAGGCGTGATTGAAATCAGCGTCCGGCGGCCGTCATCCTTGTCTTTGCGCAGAGTGATCAACTTGCGGGTTTTCAGCGATTTGATCATCCGTGTCAGGCTCGGTGCCAGCACCAGAGCCCTGTCCGCCAGTTCCGTTGCATCCAGCTCGCCGGCCTCGCCGAGAATGCGGATGACACGCCATTGCTGCTCGTTGATGTCGTGTCTGGCGAGCATGGGGCGGAACTTGGCCATCACCGATTCACGCGCACGCAACAGCGCAATTGGCAGCGAACGGCGCGTCAGGCGCGGCTGCACGCCATCAACAGGCGCGTTGTTGGAATTGTCGCCGACAAGGGGATCTGATCCTGTAACCATGCGCCGCTTATTCCAGATTCCGATTCTCATCGCAAACGGCAAAATCGGCTTGACAGAACCATCTATATTTAACATGTTAATCAAATATCGATCTGGGAGAGAGCGTTGCCACATCTGACAATGGAATATTCGGCCAATCTGGAAGCCAAGGCTGACATTGCTGCGCTGTGCCGGAGCGCCAAGGCTGCAATGATGGACACTGGCCTTTTCGAGCTTGGTGCCGTGCGTGTGCGGGCGCTGCGCTGTGAAAACTATGCGATTGCCGACGAGGCACCGGAGAATGCATTTCTCGCCGTGCTCATTCGCATCGGGGCAGGGCGAACGCTTGAGGAAAAGAAGCGCGTCGGCGAAACCCTGCATTCGACACTTTCGCAAGTGCTCGCGCCGCTCTTTGCAACACCGCACTTTGCTCTTTCAATTGACCTGTTCGAGAACGATCCGGCGCTGAGCTGGAAGAAAAATGCCATTCACGCGCGGCTGCGCGGAGCCTGACGGGAGCACCCATGACGCAACTTGAAGCCAACATTGCAAAAGCGGAACTCTATCTCAAGCGGTTCCGCGACCACGGCGTCATGAACCAGATCGGCGGCGAAGCTGTGGCCGCCGCCGACGGGTCCACGTTCGAGATCATCTCGCCCATTGATTTGAAACCGATGGCCCGTGTGGCACGCGGCAAGGCGGAAGACATCGACCGTGCGGCCAAGGCAGCCAAGGCGGCGTTCAGGGACTGGGCGGCAATGCCCGGAGCGGCGCGCAAGAAGCTGTTGCACAAGATCGCCGACGCCATCGTCGCTCGCGCCGAAGAGCTGGCGTTCGTCGAGTGCATGGACACTGGCCAATCACTGAAGTTCATGGCCAAAGCCGCACTGCGCGGCGCGGAGAATTTCCGCTATTTCGCCGATCTCGCACCCCAAGCGCGTGACGGTGAAACGCTGCGCGCCGAGGGGCAGGTCAATATGACCACAAGAGTGCCTATCGGTCCGGTCGGGGTGATCACGCCATGGAATACTCCTTTCATGCTGTCCACGTGGAAGATCGCCCCGGCGCTGGCGGCGGGCTGCACCATCGTGCACAAGCCTGCCGAATTTTCACCACTGACAGCGCGACTGCTCGTCGAGATCGCCGAAGAGGCAGGCCTGCCAAAGGGTGTCTGGAATCTTGTCAACGGACTTGGCGAAGAGGCAGGCAAGGCACTCACCGAGCATCCGGACATCAAGGCTATCGGCTTTGTCGGCGAAAGCGGCACC
>JANMQE010000680.1:0-4712 GCA_031370195.1 Phyllobacteriaceae bacterium | reverse complement strand
CCGAAATGAACAGACCGCCAAGCTGGCCGCCAGCTTCGCGCTTGGACACTTGCATGAAGACATTTTTGTCAACCTGCCGGAACGAGCCTTCCTGAATGAGCAGGGAGACAAAGTCCGCACGCGCTTGCGAGACAAGATATCTTGCTGACTGGCGTGAATACGGCTCGACGAAATTGCCGAAGAACATTGTGATCGCCGCGGCCAACGCCGCGATCAGAAGGATTGGACGGTAGATCATCAGTTTCGGCGTGCCGGCAGCGTGGACGACGGCGAGCTCCGAGTCTGTGCTCATGGTGTTCAGCGTCTGCGAGGTGGCGATCAGAACCGCGAAGGGCATGACAATTGGCACGATGGCCGGAAGGATGAGGAGGGACAGATAAAGGAATGACCCAATCGACTGGCCGGTGTCGGTTACCAGATCGACCTTGGTCAGCGCCTGAACGATCCAGACAATGCCCAGCGACGCAGCGGCGGCGCCAGCGGACTGAACAAGGATGCGGCGCAGGATATATCGCTCGAGAACCTTCATGGGTTCGGGTCGACTCCGGTTTCTAGTCCAAGCGCCCCGCAACGCCGGTATTTCCCGAACGCCGCTATCACGACGGTCCGGAACACTCAAATGCTAATTGATCTTGGCTAACGTGGGGCGAAGAAACAAGGTTTATGAATGGTGAAGCGATTGCCGCGCTTGCAAATGGCGCCAATTGCCGCAAAACAGCATTTCAACACAGACACAAACGGATTCCCCCACTATGGCGCAGACCCCGACCATTGCCTTTGCCAAACCCGGCAAACAAATCTCAGGCGTGCTTTTCATCTTGTCATCTGCCGACGGCAAACAATCAGAAACCGCGCGCGGCTTTGCCGGGCCCTCGCTGGACAAAGCCATCGCTGCCGCCGATTTCAAGGGCAAGGTGAACAGCACGGCGGAAGTGTTGGTGCCGTCGGAAACGGCGCTTGAGCGACTGGTTATTGTCGGAGCCGGCAAACCTTCAGACCTTGACGCCAACGCGTGGATGAAACTGGGTGGAACGGTCGCCTCCAAGCTCGGCAGCGCCAAGGCGGCAAGTGTTTTGCTGGAATTGGACGGACAGGCTATCTCTGACGACAATGTCGCTGACTTTGCGCTCGGGTTGCTGCTGCGTGCCTACACGTTCGATAAGTACAAGACGAAAAAAGATGACACAGCCAAACCTGCGTCTGCTGCCAAAATAACCATTCTGACGTCGGAAGCGGCAGGCGCAAAGAAGGCATTTGCCACGCGAGAAGCTGTGAACGGCGGTGTGACGCTGGCGCGTGATCTGGTCAATGAACCGGCAAACATTCTTGGCACTGTCGAATTTGCCGCCAAGGCGAAGGAGCTTGAGGCGCTGGGTGTGAAGGTCGAAACGCTGAACGAGAAGCAGATGGCCAAGCTCGGCATGGGCGCGCTGCTTGGCGTGGCGCAAGGCTCGGTCCGCCCGCCGCTGATGGTCATCATGCACTGGAATGGCGGCAAGCCCAAAGACAAGCCGATTGCCTTTGTTGGCAAGGGTGTGGTTTTCGATTCGGGCGGCGTGTCGATCAAGCCGGCAGCCGGCATGGAGGATATGAAGGGTGATATGGGCGGCGCTGCAGCCGTCACCGGCCTGATGCATGTGCTTGCCGCCCGCAAGGCAAAGGCCAATGTCATCGGCATTATCGGGCTTGTGGAGAACATGGTGGATGCGAATGCGCAGCGACCGGGAGACATTGTCACGTCGATGTCGGGACAGACGATTGAAGTGTTGAACACGGATGCGGAAGGGCGGCTGGTTTTGGCTGACGCGCTGCATTATTGCCGCACCAAGCATGATCCGAAGTTCATGATCAACCTCGCCACGCTGACTGGCGCAATCATTGTCGCGCTCGGGTCTCTGCATGCGGGGCTGTTTTCAAACAATGACGAACTATCAGCGCAGCTGACCGCAGCAGGACTTTCTACCGGCGAGCGGTTGTGGCGCATGCCTATGGGCCCGGACTATGACAAGCTCATCGACACGCCGAATGCCGACATGAAGAACATCGGCGGTCGCCACGCCGGCTCGATCACGGCTGCGCAGTTCATCCAGCGCTTTGTCGGCGAAACCAAATGGGCGCATCTCGATATTGCCGGAACGGCGATGGGCTCGCCCGCCAATGAAATCAACGCTGGTTGGGCGTCGGGCTTTGGCGTGCGGCTCTTGGATCGGCTCGTCTCCGATCATTACGAAGGCTGACCGGTGGCGGAAATCCTGTTCTATCACCTGACGGAATCCAAGCTCGAAGACGCGCTGCCCGCGCTGGTTGAGCGCTCGGTTGCGCGGGGATGGAAAGTCGTTGTGCAGACTGGCACAGAAGAGCGACGTGATGCGCTCGACCAGCATTTGTGGGTCTATTCGGAAGAGAGCTTTCTGGCGCACGGTTGCGACCACGAAGAAGATGTTGCCGAAATTCCGGTGGTGCTCACCACTACTGAGCTCAATCCGAATGCGGCGACTGTACGCTTCTTGGTCGATGGTGCGGTGCCGGGGCCGCTTGAGACTTATGAGCGCGCGGTGTTTATGTTTGACGGACATGATGAAACACAGGTCGAGGACGCGCGCAGCCAGTGGAAGCGCTTGAAAACCGGCGCACATGAGCTGACATATTGGCAGCAGAGCGCGGATCGCAAATGGGAGAAGAAGGCGTAATTCACGCTTTCGGGGGACAAGATGCGCGCAATTTTTTTTCTGATGATCCTCGCCGGTTTCGGCGTCGGCTTTGGCTATCCTTGGTATATGGAAAACCGTTCAGGCGCGGAGCTTGGCACCTACACTGTGTACCGCCAGACCACCGGTTTCACGCCGGTCGATGTCGTGCTGTCGCAAGGCCAGTCGCCAGTGCGCATTTTTGCCGATATGACGCCCCTGCGTGGCTTTAACCCTGACATATCGCGAACAATGCTCACCTTCACCGCATCGACCGGTGGCAGGACGGTAATGACGTCTACCTTGAGCTTTGTCAGCTCAAGGGCCGAGACACGCAATCCGCAGAATGCAGAGAAGATATTCCGGGATGTTGCCGGCGAATTGATCGTCACCACGCCGGGCGCATTTCGGTTGGTGGTCGGCGAGGGCGATATCGAGGGCCTGTCGCTCAAGAAGGTGGATCTCGTCCTGCGCGCCAACGCCAAAGATACCGACCCGCGCGCCTTTCCGGTGGGAATGGGACTATTCGGCCTCGGCATCTTCGGCATGATTCGCTGGAAAAAACGCGGTGCCGCGCCAGTCGGCCAAACTGCTACGCCGCCGCCTGCGGAACCGGAGAAGCCGAAGTGGGGCAGAGATGCGGCGGACGAGTGACAAATAAAGTTTACGCACTCAGGCGTTCATCTTCGCCTCATAGTCCTCAGACAATTTCATCCAATTCTCTTCCGTCACCGCAAGCCGGTTCTGCGCTTCGGTGCGGTCTTTGCCGAGTTGCTGCATGCGGGAGGGGTCGTTGCCGGGCTGGGCCATCTGGCCTTCGATTTGGCTGATCTTCTTCTGATGTGACTCGACCAAGGCTTCGGCTTCCTTGATTTTTTTGGCGAGCGGCGCGTATTCGATGCGGCGCTGGGCGGCCTGTTTGCGCAACTCGGCCTTGTTGACCATTTTCGGCTGCTCGCGCTTGTCGCGCTGGCCGGTGGTGCCGGAGATGGTGCCGTTCAAAATCATCTGGCGGTACTCGTCCATGTCGCCGTCAAAGTTTTTCACCGTGCCGTCATGCACCAGCCACAACCGGTCGACGGTCGATTCCACCAGATGCGGATCATGCGAAATCAGAATGACGGCACCGGGAAACTCGTTCAGCGCCTCGACCAGCGCTTCGCGCGAATCGATATCAAGATGGTTGGTCGGCTCGTCGAGAATGAGCAGATTGGGGCCTTCGAACGCCGCCAGTCCCATCAACAGGCGCGCCTTTTCGCCGCCGGAGAGATCCTTGGCTGGCGTCATCATCTTGGCGGTGGAAAGACCCATCTGCGCCACGCGTCCGCGCACCTTGGCTTCCGGCGCATCGGGCATGAGGCGACGCACATGCTCAATCGGGTTTTCTTCCGGGCGCAAATCTTCCATCTGATGCTGCGCGAAGAACGCTACTTTAAGGCCCGGAGCGGTGGTCGAAGACCCTCCCATTGATTTGAGCCGGTTGGCAATCAGCTTGGCGAAGGTGGATTTGCCGTTGCCGTTGGAGCCCAGAAGCGCAATGCGGTCGTCGGCGTCGATGCGCAAATCCATGTGCTTGAGGATTGGTCTGTCTTTTTCGTAACCGGTCGAAACGCCATGCATGGCGATGATCGGCGAGGCGGCTTCCTTGACCGGGGCAGGGAAGTTGAACGGGGCGACATTGTCTTCGATGGCCACCGAAATCGGCTTCATTTTCTCCAGCATTTTCAGCCGCGACTGCGCCTGCTTGGCCTTGGACGCCTTGGCGCGGAAGCGGGCGACGAAGGCTTCCATGTGCGCGCGCTTGGCCGCTTGCTTGACCTGCGCCTTGCCCTGAAGCTCGAGATTTTCGGCCCGCTGGCGCTCGAACTGGTCGTAGCCGCCCTTGTAAAAAGTCAGCTTCTGGTTTTCGAGGTGCACGATGGAATTGACCGCCTTGTTCAACAGGTCGCGGTCATGGGAGATCATCAAAACCGTGTGCGGATATTTCGCCACGTATGTTTCAAGCCACAGCGTGCCTTCCAGATC
>JANMQE010000650.1:0-3536 GCA_031370195.1 Phyllobacteriaceae bacterium | reverse complement strand
ATCGCCGCCAATCCGGACAAGGTCGCCCAAGCCATCGCCAAACCGACGCTTGCCGGCTGGTTCGTCGGCCAGGTCATGAAGTCCACCGGCGGCAAGGCCAACCCGCAAGCTGTCAATGATCTGGTGAAGGCGAAGCTTGGAATTGAGTAACCCATTCTACATCCGCTCAGCCATGGCCGGCGACCTTAAGGCCGTGCAGACCCTGCTGCGCCAATCGTGGCAAGCTGCCTACGACAGCATTCATGGCGCGAATAAAATCGCCGCCATCACTGCCGATTGGCATTCGCTGGCAAATCTTGCGGCCAATCTGAAGAAGCCCTGGTCCGAGTTTCTCTTGGCAGACACTGGAGACGGCTTGGCCGGGGTGGCCTTTGCCGCGCAGTCGTCTGAAGACTACGTCGTGCTGCACCAGCTCTACGTTGATCCGCAACAGACGGGCCAAGGCATCGGCGCTGCGCTGCTGGCCGAATGCTTCGAGGCGTTTCCTGAAGCCAAAGCGTTCCGCCTCGAAGTTGACGCGCAGAATCCCGGTGCCAAGCGCTTCTACGAGCGCCACGGTTTCCGCGAAGTCTCCCGTACCGCCAACTGCGGCAAGGATAGCTCCGGCATGGCCGCCATCGTGATGGAACGGCGGGCCTGAGCGCAGAATAATCCGCGCAAGAGTTATCCACCCATCTTCAAGCTGCGCTAAACTGCGGCGATGAAAATTACCCGTCTTCCATTGCCGCTTCCCGATTGCCTTGTAGCACAGGAAACCTCGACGTTTCTGCATACTTTATGCGGTGATCCCGGCGCGTGTCACTGCGTTCTCAACACCGGCCTCGGGCTTCGCACCGTTGCCGTGCAGCCCGACGATGGCACCGCACCGAACCGGATGACTGTTCCAGATGGCGTCTGTCCCATCTTCTTGTTCAAAACGAAATGCTCGCCGTCCGGCGACCGGACAGCCTGGATGCGCAACGCAGTGCCCGACGCAAGTGTCTTGCCGGTTGAATTGACCACCGCGATCACTTTCTCATTTTCGATCCAACAGGGGATCGCAACGCTGTTGAACCCGAACACGTCCCGGTTTGCAGCAAAGGCGTGCGGTGAGGAGAGCAACAGCCCCGCAATCAATGCAAGGCTTCCGGCGAAGCGCCCATCATCGTCTTTTGGTGAAATTGTCACAGCAGTCTCCTTTGCGGCGAGACAAGTGTTGACCACCTTGTGGGTTGAAACATCTCCCGCATGGCAGATGCACCGGTCAATTTTTCAGCTGCGGCGGGGTCAGGTCACGGATCAACAGCGCCAGATCGCGCTGATCGCTGGTGTTGGTCTTGTCAAAGATTGCCGCCAGCTGCGATTTGACGGTTCCGTCCGAAACGCCGGACGCGTGCGCAATGTCGTGCCTCGACTTGCCGGACGCCACTTGTGCGGCGACGCGTTTTTCGGCAGCCGTCAGCCCGAACAGCGCAGCGATGGCATCCATGGCGGGCAGCGGCGCGCTACCGGCGCTGGCGATAAAGATCGCCGCTGCGGCGCGCTGCGCGACACGCTGGGATGGGTCGCGTTTGGCAAGCGGCATGACATGGGCAACCGACGGCATCGCGCAATTGGCCAAAGGAATGTTGATGCCGGTCGGACCAAGCGCGAATTCGTCATGTCTGCCGGTTTCCACGGCCTGCGTGATGGCGCGCTGCGCATGCGGGAATGCGAAATTCAACTGGCCGCGCAGCGAGGTCAGCATGTCTTTGGTTTGCAACAGCCGCTCAGCTGCCAGATTGGCAAACACAATCTGCATGTCCGCGGCGACAATCAGCACCGGATGGCTCAACGTATCGACAATGTCGCGGAATATCTCGCCCTTGCGCCGCTCGGTCTCAAACAGGTCGCCAATGGTCACAGCCCGGCGCACATGCGGCGACAGGGCGGAAACCAGATCAAGATCGGCGCGGGTTATCGCAGGCCGCTCCTTGTGCGTCACGACCACCAAATTGCCGATGCGCCCGGGTTGCTTCATCACCGGCACCCAAATGAAATCGTCAAGCTTGTTGGGCATCGCCCATTCGCGGGCCATCTTGCTGGAAAGCCAGCGTTCACGGGTGTTTGGCCCGTCAAGCTCATAAAGCGAATCAACCGTCAGTGGTACGTCCAGATCCATCTTGGGTATTGCGGTGAAGAACGGCATGTCGCTGTTGTAGGTGGACACAAGGGGGGCGAGCACCTGCGGGTCGCCACAGGCGACAGAAAACCGTGCAGACTTGGTATCGGTGTCCAGCACCGCCAGTGTCGCCAGATAGCCGTCACACAAATGCCGCACGCGCTCGAGCGTACCCTGCCAGAGCGATGCGTCGGGAATGCAATCGTAGACGGCACCCACCAGGTCGGAAAGGCCGTTTGTCGCGGCATTCGCTGCCATTTTGGTCTCCGTCATCATGCCGACTCTAAGCGTTCGCCCCGGATTGGCAAGAACTAACCTTGGGGAACGTTACCGGAGTGATACCGGACAGTCATCAGTCACATGGGGGAGCAAATAGGTTCAATGTGGCAGCAATCATTCTCAAGCGGCAATTTGGCTTTGGAACGGCGGCGCAAACGCTGGACTTGGCGGCGCGTTCAAGCGATAAGCATCGATCATTTGCGGAAGTTGGGTCATGAAACAATTCTTCCTTCAATTTTTCACCTGGTGGAACGGCCAGACCCTCGGGACGCGTTTTCACACGTGGCGATTCGGCGCACGGGTGGGGCAGGACGAGTTCGGCAACACCTACTATACCGGTGGCAAGGATTCGGAAGGGCGCACGCGCCGCTGGGTCATCTATAATGGTGTTTCCGAGGCCACGACCATTCCCTCAGGCTGGCACGGCTGGATGCATCATCGTACCGAAGTCGCCCCGTCGAGCGAAGACTACCGGCCGCGTGAATGGCAAAAGCCGCATCTGTCCAATCAGACAGGTTCGTCCAATGCCTACCGTCCGGAAGGCTCCATTGCCAATGGCGGTCAACGCCCCAAGGTCACGGGCGATTATGATGCGTGGACACCGAACCGCTGAACTCTCCTCAAGCTTGGCTTTGCCACAATTTACGGTTAACCGGCTGTTGACGCGGGGGCAGCTATTGTGACCGCACCTGTGATGCGCGCGGTAATGCTGACATGAATTTCCTGAATTTGTTGAAAACGATGCTCGCCGCATCTCTGGTTGTCGCAGTTTCGCAAGTCACGATGGCGCAGGAAGCGTCGAACATCAAGAATGCCGTTGCGGAGTTTTCCGGTCTCGACAAAATAACGGGCCGAATCATTACCTTCGACGTCTACATCAACGAGACCGTCCAGTTCGGCGCGTTGCAGGTCACGCCGCGCGTCTGCTATTCGCGCCCGGTCTCAGAAACACCACGCACGGCTGGCTTTATCGAAGTTGACGAGATCACGCTCGACCGCAAAATCCGCCGCATCTTCACCGGCTGGATGTTCGCTGACAGCCCGGGTCTCAATGCCGTCGAACACGCGGTCTACGATGTTTGGCTTAAAAGCTGCAAAGACAAATCAGATGTCCCGC
>JANMQE010000633.1:0-7821 GCA_031370195.1 Phyllobacteriaceae bacterium | reverse complement strand
CGTTGGCAATCTTGAACGTGTCTGGCGTCAGGCCAGCCGTTTGAGCGGCTGTCACGGCACCCATGGCAGGGATGCTCCAGGAGGCATACATGCCGTTCAGGTTTGGATAGCGCGCAAGCAATGCCTGGGTCACTTCCTGGCCTTTGTCCGGATTGTCGTGGCCAACGGCAGCCACCAGCTTGATGTCAGGATATTTTGCCATCAGGCGGGCCACGAAGCCGATGTAGCGGAGGTTTGTCACGTAGAAATCATTGGCGAAATACATGGCAGCAACTTCGCCTTTACCGCCAAGGGACTTTGCAAGTTCGTCGGCAATGTACATGCCGAGTGCAAGATTGTCCGACGACACTATTGAGACGTAATCCTTGCCCGGATCCATGCCTTCTACGGCTTGGTCGATGAATACGACTTTTGCGCCACCTTCTTTGAGGGCTTTGAAGGCAGCTGCGGTTGTCTTGCCGTTCAAGGGAATGGAAACCACAAGGCTTGGCTTCAACACAGCGATGGTTTCGAGATCGGCGATCTGCTTGGCATCGTCCCAGTTGGCGTTGGTTTCGGCAACAACCTTGACGCCGTATTTTTCAAATGTTTCTTTAAGACCGATCAATTGCTCGGACGCCCAGTCATCGCCCAGCCAGCCCATGGAAAGGCCAACGGTAAAGTTGCCGGCCCTGATCTTGGTGGCCTGTTCGTCAGTGATTTGAATGGATGAGCCGAGAACGCCGGTTTCACCACGTTGGCCATCGCTGACCACGGTGTTTGAAAGATCGTCAATCTTGGCCAGTTCTAGAGTCTTGGCAGATGGTGCTATGTACCACAGTGGGTGCTGGATATCGGCGGCAATATTGTCAGCTGCAAATGCACTTGATGTGATGGTGAGGCAGGCGAGCAATGCAGTCGTTGCCTTCAGAATTCCGCGTCGTGTGTAGGCCATATTTCTTCTCCTGTTGATGTGGGTTTAGTTTTAATCAGCGGTTCAGCATGAATTCACGCAGCATCTTGGCAAGGCGATCTTCTGCCTCCCAAGCCAGACTGTGGCCGCATTCTTCAAAGACCTCGGCGCGTTCAACGCCGGTAGACACTTTGCGCATCTGGTCTTCAACGAGTGGCCCAAAAAATTCCGGCGCACCCACTGTCATGATCGGCAGTGTCAAATTGGTCTTCTTGAGTTCTTTGTTGATGCGGGCGTTCTTGAGCCCTGCACGATAGGTTTCGAGGCAGCCACGCAGACCGCCGGGTGCAGCAAGACGAGCGATCCATTCTGTGATAGCTTCATCGGAAATCGCATTCGGATTCCAGGTTTCAGCCTTGATCCAGAATTCCCAGAATTCGCGTTCTTTTCCGGTGATCAGCATTTCGGGCAGATGAGGAATCCAAAAGAACGGAATGTGCCAAACCCAAACGCCTTGCTGGCGGAACTGGGCCGAAATGTTATCTGGTGTAAACTGCGACCATTCTTCGAGGCCTTCGCCCGACAAGAGCATTTCGCAGAATGAAAGTGTCTTGACACGCTTGCGTTCCGTAGCGGCAAGGGCATAGGCAAATTCGGCCCCGCGATCTTCGCCATGGAGATGGAAAGTCTCGTGACCAAGGAAGCTCATCAATTCCGCGACGTCTCTGGCATTGGTCAGGGAGTCATAGCCCTCTTCTGCAGGGGGCTTGTCGGTATGGCCAAAGCCGCGAAGGTCAGGTGCAACGACGGTGAAGTTTTCTGTCAGCAGCGGAAACAGTTTCGCCCAATAGAAGCTGGTCTTCGGCGTTCCATGCAAAAGAAGCAGCGCAGGGCCTTGTCCAGCGGTGACGTAATGCATCCTGATGCCATTGACCCGGGCGCGACCGTGTTTGACAGCATGACCCGTGTGATCAAAAATCTCCGCCATGGATCCTCCCAAGATCGTTACATTTGAACTTTTGATGTTTTATTGAGTGTAATGTTCACTGTTGTGGAACAAATGTCAATTCAAAAAACTATATGTTCAATCCTTGGTCTCATTAGCTTGGATATGTAAGGTGAGTTTTTGATACAACAGTAAGCAAGATCGTAATCTGACCTCAAAAGTCACCGTCACTTAGTGTGACGTTTAGAAGTTTATGATTGACAATTGTTCACTTCGGTAGTGATCTCATGCAAAATCTGAGGGAGCAAGTTCGACGTGCCTCAATTTCATTCATAAAACAAAAGGGAGAACAGCAATGGCAACAACACTGGACAAATTCGCCGACATGAAGCCTCAGTGGGACGAGCCATTGATGATTGAGTCACATCAGAACGGCGTTCGCACCAAGGCGATGAATCCCAACACGCCGATTACTGATGACGAACTTGTTGAAGATGCGATTCGATGCTGGGATGCTGGTGCCACTGCGATCCATGACCACAATTCAGACTTTGATCTTCTCGGCAAGGCGGCTTTTGATGACTACATGAAGGTTTGGGACCGCATCCTCAAGGCGCGGCCAGACATGATCTGGTATCCAACAACCTGCAATAACAACCTCGTGGCACCCGGCGATTGCGGCTTGGAGCATGTCCATTTCCTGAACAAACACGCCAATGTTCAAGTTGCTGTGGTTGATACCGGAATCGACCAGTTTGTCATCGATGAAGATGCAGAAGGTTATTCCATGGGGCGTGCCTATGGATGGGACCTCACTCAGGTCGCGGCTCAAGTGAAATTTTGCCGCCAGCGCGACATCGCCATGATTTGGGGCGTCTATGAGCCCGGATTCCTTCGCGTGGCACGCCACTATGTTGACCGCGGCATGTTTACAAAAGGCACCAACTGGGATTTCTATTTCGTCGGCAAATATGGCCTGACCTCAACAAAGCAAATTGGCACCTGCGGCATGGAGCCATCGCTTGAGAGCCTGTATTATTATCTTGAGATGATCTCTCAGGCAAAGCACAAGCTGCCGTGGTTTATCTCGATCTGGGGTGAGGGTGACTATGATTACCGACCGCTCGTCCGCCGCACCATCGAGCTTGGCGGCCACATCAAAACGGGTCTGGAACTGCATTATGCCCCCCACCGCAATCCGACAAACCTCGAACTTCTGCAAGAGGTTCAAGCGATTGCAAGGGAAGTCGGTCGCCCGCTTGCCACACAGGATGATGCACGGCGCATCTATAATATCACTTGAGGTGAATTTGACCTTCCATACTGGCGCGCCCGGCTGGCACACTATGGCGGTCGGGTGATTCTCCATGTCCCTCGCAAGACACAAAGGATGACAGGACGGGATATGACTTTCCAAGACCCATCGGACCATGCAAAAACCCGCATTGCCTGGCTGTACTATATTGAGGGCATGACCCAGGACGAAATCGTCAACCAAACCGGGTGGAGCAAATCGAAAGTGCTGCGCATTCTTGCAGCCTCCAGGCTGGACGGCACCGTCCAAATTCGTGTGACGACCAACCTCAGTAAGTGCATCGAACTCGAACGCGCCCTTGAAGAGCGTTGGGGTTTTTCGCGCGCGATTGTCATTCCTGAGCCGCAAGACCAGATACAGATCCAGCCAATATTGGGTGCGGCACTCGGGGCCTATATCTCTGAAAACATTTCAAGCCATATGACAATCGGTCTCGGCTGGGGGAGGACACTGACAAGCGCATTGCCTTTCATCGTGTCCCCGCGGGTAGAAGGGACACGTGTTTTGTCGATGCTCGGTGGGCTGACGCATGTGAGCAGTGTTAATCCCTCTGAATTTGCTTGGCGCGTTGCTGACAGACTGAATGCCGAATGCTATCTGTTGACAGCGCCTGTGTTTGCACCTGACCCTGACACAAAGGCAGCACTAATTGCTCATTCCGGCATCAAGGAAATTTTCATGCAGGCCCGCTCACTCGACATGGCTATTGTTTCAGTCGGGGCCCTCGCTCCGCCTTCAGCGTTCGTCGAGTATGGCTTGCTGAGCAAGGGTGAAATGGCTTCTTTACATGCTGCTGGTGCAGTGGGGGATGTGCTTTGTCACTTTGTTGATGAGGAAGGCAACGTCATCCCGCATCCGGTGAATGATCGTGTCATTGCCGTCAATCCTGAACATCTCAGTGCCGCCCGAAATATGGTCCTCGCCTCAGGCGGTTTGCACAAGTTCAAAATTGTTCGGGCTGCTGTCAAGTTGCTCCGTCCAAAAGTGCTAGTCGTTAATGAAAAAGTGGCGGAGCAACTCGTTCATTCGCCACTTTGAACGTCGGATTACTGTTTTGCTTCTGCAACAAGTCGTTCCGCAACACCCTCATCGGTGACCAGCACGTGCGGTTTGAGCAATTTCATCGCGGCGCGGATTGCGTCGTATTTTCGCCACCCGCCTGAGGCGAGAACGATTTTCCGGGTAGCCCCAAGATCACGAGGATCAATGGCCATAACCCGATCATTAATAGGGTGATCAATGACCTTGCCATCACCATCGATGAAACGGAAAAGCACATGGCCTACCGCACCCGCCGCTTGGAGGCTGGCAACGTCCTCGCGCTCCAAAATAGAAAATTGTGAAACAGTCGAGTAAGGCGAGAGATCCCCTGCTGTCACAATGGCAAGATCCAATGACTTAGACGCTTCCACAATCTCGTTTATGCCTGCGTGGGAAAACAACGCGTCCCGCGTTCGAATATCGGGCGCCAACACGGGTACTGCCATCAAGTAGCCCTGTGCCGACAGCCGATCCGCGAAACGCCAGGCAAATTCTGAGAGGTTGTACCTGTTTACGCGTGTCAGTCCGCCCAACATCGAAACGACCTTCAAGTCTTTGAGTTCCCGATTTTCAATTTGGCCAAGGCTCGTGCTTAACGTGCGCCCCCAGCCCAGGCCAATACTCATGTTGTCTGCAAGAATGCCGTTGACATAGCTGCCGAGTGCCACGCCAAGGTCGGCATATTCCGCTTCGGGATTCTGGCTATAGGGAATAACGATCACGCGCTCCAGACCCATCAAACTTTCAAGACTGCGTTCCAGCTCAACGCAGCGGCTCAAATGTGTTGCTATACTGATTTGAACAGTGCCGTTTTGGCGGGAGCTTGCCAAAATGCGAAGAACTTTCGAACGACTGAGGCCGAGCACCTTCGAGATATCCTCTTGCGTCTTGCCCTCCATGTAATAGAGCCAAGACACTTGAATATTGAGATCTTCACCAGGATTGAGTTCTGCCATCTGCCCACCAAAAACGCTATGCTGTTATCAAAGCGAACAAACCACTCTTCAGTCTGCCGATTCATCACTTTCGTTTTTACCAGCAGTTTCATTTGAAATGCCAGCCGGAAACAGGAGGCGCGGGACGACCTGAAAAACTACCGGCGTGTTGGGTTTTTCTGCATGAAGTTTAGTGTGTGCTCGAACGATTCCACCCCGGCCTGTGAGCCCAAACCAGTGGCATTCAGTGCCGATGTGGCTTGGGCAAAACGTACTGCCTTTTCCGGATCGAAGCCCTTAACAAGGGCCACCGCAAAACCGGCATCGAACGCATCACCACAGCCACAGGTGCATTTAACCTTTATGTCGAAGGCTGGAATGTGGAAGCGTGTTCCGTCCTTGTGGCTGTAATAGGCACCGTCCCCGCCGAGAGTGAAAACACAGGCCGTAACGCCTTGGTCGTGGAAAAATTTGGTGCACCCGACAAGGTCTTCAATGCCTGAGAGGGCGCGCGCTTCCTCAATCGAAGGCATAAAGTAGTCAGTATACGGAAGAACTGCGGCCACATCTGGCAAGTCGTCGGCTGATGCGGCAAAGATATCGACCGTGGTTATGCAGCCTCGTGCCTTGGCGTGCTTCATCAGACTGGCATTGGCTTCGCCATCCATGGCATGCATCAAGCCGACGCCGCCAAGATGAAATACCTTCGCGTTGGTGGCGTTGTCGAAATCCTGTGGTGCGACAATGAATGTGCTGGTTGCACCCGTCATGTGCAAGGCAGGGCGCGAGCCGTCCTGACGTGTGGTTACAATCGACGATGACGTCTTCCAGTCTGGCCGGCGCTGCATCATCCTGGTGTCGACATTGAAATCCTTCAAGCGCTGCATCACCCAGTCGCCCATGAGATCATTGCCAAGCCCACCGACGGCACCGGTCTTCAAACCCATCTTGGCAGCAGCGATGGCGGCAACACCAGCGGCACCCGAAACCGCAAGTGTGAATTCATCGATTGCGTAACAGCCGCCACCAGGTGGCACGGCCGTGAATGGCCAACCCAGGCAGTCAAAGGTGTAAAAACCCATCGAAACGTAATCGAACTGCGGTGCAGTCATTGCGGCGACCTTCCAAGTCGAAGATTTTGCAAGAACATAACCAAACATATGAAATGTGTCCAGACAAAAATTGTTTTTGATTTACTATTGTTCAAGACATTCACTTGGTCAGCTTTCTGGTTGTTTGTTCAGTCAGACGCTGAAAACAACTATATCGTGTTTAAATTGCAATAAGGGCAACCCTGTTCAAAGATCTGAAATGAACATATAGACTTTATAATAATTAAATGTTCAAAACCCTGGGGAGAACTGGTTTTCCATCAAAGCGGGAGTTGCGGTATGAAGGCCGGAGTTTTGCTGAGCGTCAACGACGTCAATTTTACAACAATCGCGGATCCGGAACTTGAAGCTGGCGACATGCTGCTGAAAGTGAAAGCAGCAACGGTTTGCGGCACAGATATCCGCATATTGCGTGGCAGGAAAACCGCTGGAATTCGTTACCCCTGCGTGTTGGGTCATGAGTTTGCAGGGGTAGTTGCAGACACAGGTGGCAACAGCCAATTTACAGTTGGCCAAGCCGTTTGCGTTTGTCCGCAGTTTGCCTGCGGCCATTGTGAATACTGCATTCGTGGCGCTGAAAACCTCTGCCGCAACATGACAGCCATGGGCTACGAGATTGATGGTGCTTTCGCTGAATATGTGCGCGTCCCGGCATCAGGTGTGAAATCCGGCAATGTCTTTGCCATACCAACGGGATTGAGCTTCGAAGAAGCAGCCCTTGCCGAACCTTTGGCTTGTGTGATGAACGGACAGGAACGCGTCGGAGTCAAGATGGGTGACACCGTTGCCATTCTGGGTGCGGGGCCGATTGGCATTCTCCACATCATGTTGGCCCGTTTGTCGGGTGCCCGCATGATTATTGTCAGCGAGCCAAATCCACTGCGCCGTAACGCAGCTCTGAAAGCAGGCGCAGATCTTACAATTGACCCTGGTGCGGAGGAGTTATTTGCCGACGTAAAGTCAGCAACGGGCGGCTTTGGCGTTGATGTGGCGATTGTCGCCATCGGTATTCCCTCATTGGCAAAGGATGCCATAAGGCTCGTCTGTCACCGTGGCCGCATCAGCCTGTTTGCAGGCTTCTCAAACGGTGTTCAAGCCGAGCTTGACGTCAATGCCATTCACTACAACGAACTTGTCGTCACCGGATCCTTTGGTTTGACACGGGTTTTGTTTGAACGCGCACTGAGCATGATTGCCAGCGGCCAACTTGAAATGAAGTCACTTCTGACGCACCGCTTCAACTTGTCCGACATCAAGATTGCCCTCGATACAGCTGAGCAGGGCTCTGCCATCAAAGTCGCCGTGCTGATCGATTGATCGAAAAACCAGAAATCCGGAGATCACAACATGCCCATCAATGTTTCACCCACCGGACTTGCGCGTGACCTGCAAACCCGAGCAGACACTGGCAAGCCTATTCGCATCGGCTTGATCGGTTCTGGTGAAATGGGTACGGATATTGTCACCCAAGTAGCCCACATGCCTGGCATCGAAGTGGGTGCCATCTCTGAACTCCGTCTTCCATCAGCAGGCAAAGCCGTCGATATTGCCTACCGCGAGGAAGGCCATTGGGCCGAAGC
>JANMQE010000622.1:0-4965 GCA_031370195.1 Phyllobacteriaceae bacterium | reverse complement strand
CGAAATCGAGACCCTTGGAGTTGGCGCGGTCCGGATAGATCGCCAGAGGCTTGGGGATGTTCGGGTTGGCGTAGCCTTTGCCGTCGTTGAGGATTTCGCTGGGACGGACGAGCAGGCTTTTCACCGGAATGTTGGTATCGCCAACGACCGAGACAAACGACGAGTTCGCGCCGTTTTCAAGCAAACGCCGCACCAGATAGGCCAAGAGATCGCGGTAGCCGCCGACCGGCGCGTAGATGCGGCAGGCGATCTTGTCGCCGCCTTCGGTGACGGACTTGTAGAGCGTCTCGCCCATGCCATGCAGGCGCTGGAATTCGAACCCGGTCTTGTCCGCGCCGGCCATTTCCATGATGGTCGCAACAGTGAGCGCATTGTGGGTGGCGAACTGCGGAAACAGGGTCGGCCGGGCGTTCAGCATCTGCCGCGCGCAGGCCATATAAGATGCATCGGTAGCCGCCTTGCGGGTGAACACCGGATAGCCATCAAGCCCGCGCTCCTGCGCGCGCTTCACTTCCGTGTCCCAATAGGCGCCCTTGACGAGCCGCACCATCATCTTGCGGCCAAGCCGCTTGGACAGCGCCTCGACATGGGCGATCACAGCCCCTGCCCGCTTCTGGTAGGACTGGATGGCAAGGCCAAACCCGTCCCAGCCGTCGAGCGAGGTGTCAGCAAACACCGCGTCAATCACATCGAGAGACAGCTCCAGCCGGTCGGCCTCTTCGGCGTCGATGGTGAAATTGAGATCATAGGACTTCGCCCGGCGCGCAAGCTCAAGCGTCAGCGGCACAAGCTCTTCCATCACGCGGGTTTTGTGGGTCGCCAGATAGCGCGGATGCAGCGCGGAGAGCTTGACCGAAATACCCATCCGGTCCGGCAGCGGCTTGTTCCCGGCCGCCTTGCCGATGGCTTCGATGGCGTTGGCGTAGGAGTCGAAATAGTGCTTGGCATCCTCTGCCGTACGCGCGCCCTCGCCCAGCATGTCAAACGAATGGCGGTAGCCTTTGCTCTCATTGGAGCGGGCGCGGTTGAGCGCATCCTTGATGGTTTCGCCGAGCACGAAATGATGGCCGAGAAACCGCATCGCCTGTTTGGTCGCGGTGCGTACGGTCGGGAGACCAACCCGCTTCATCAGCGTGGCAATCACGCCTTCGGGCGTTTCACCCGGCTTGATCACCTTGGCGGAAAGTCCAAGCGCCCAGGCGGAACCCGCGACAAACAGCGAGCCTCCCTTCGACTCATGGTGTGCCCAGCCGCCCTGGTGCAGCTTGTCCTCGATCAGCCTGTCCTGCGTCGCCCCGTCCGGCACGCGCAGCAGCGCTTCCGCCAGCACCATCAGTGCCAAGCCTTCGCGGGTGGACAGGCCATATTCGCGCAGGAAATCCTCCACGCCGCCGATGCCGCCCGATTGCGCCCGGATGGCATTGATGTAGTCTGATGCACGCCGGTCAATTGCGCCCTCCGTCGCCGCATCGCTCTTGCCCTGCTCAAGCAAGCGGGCGACCAATTGGTCATCGGACGGCATCGGATCGGCATAGAAGTGAGGGGCGGTCGACATCAGCATTTCCTCCAGTTTTATTTTTCCCTGTATAACGTATATTCTGTAGCTTTTTTCACCATACTTTGATAACAGGCTGGCGAATTTCTTTGAAAATTGGAGAATTTTGGTGGATATCAAATCTCTCGACCAGATTGACCGCCGCATCCTGCGTGAATTGCAGGCCAATGGCCGCCTGACCAACACCGAATTGTCCGAGCGCGTCCACCTCTCGGCAACGGCGACCAACGAGCGTGTGAAACGTCTCACCCGCGATGGTTTCGTTATCGGCTACACCGCGCTGCTGTCGCCGGAAAAGCTCGGCCGCGCACTGTTGCTGTTTGTCGAGGTCAAGCTGGAGCGCACCACGCCGGACGTCTTCGACGCCTTCGCTGCCGCGATCCGGCGAACCGCTGACGTGCTCGAATGCCATTTGATCGCAGGAGGTTTTGACTATCTGGTAAAGGCGCGTGTCGCTGACATGTCGGCATACAGGCAGTTTTTGTCGGACCTGTTGACCGCGGTTCCTGGCATTCGAGAAACGCGGACGTATACGGTGATGGAAGAGGTCAAGGACACAACGAACTTGCCGATTTGATTCAGCTTTATCAAAAATTGCGTGACAAACTCGACGATCGGCGCTGCCCCTGAGACCAACCCTCTAACTCAGCATCACCGGCTTCGACCGCATGCGAGCCACACCAAGCACCCGGCCCAACAGACCAGACACATCCAAACCCGCTACTGCCGGAGAATATCCCGCACTTCGACAAGATTGGACCGCACGCGCAAAATCTTGAAGCCGAGCGTTGTCAGATGTGTCGGCATGATCCAGCCGTCTTCCTTGCCGTTGGAGATGACCAGAGGGTCAAGATCAAGCGCCGAGCGCATCTGGTCTTCCATCCGGTTCCACACGGCATCCAGCGCCTTGGTTTTGATGATATCCTCAAAGTCGGCATGGGCTGCCGAAAGGAAGCCGTAATAGGCATAAAGTTGGCCCATCGATTCCCAGAAAAAATTATCCGCCTGCGTATCAAACCAGCCGAGATTGTTGTTCTTCGAACGTTCATCGATTGCCGCAGTCGTCGATCCGATCTGGCTGGTGATCGTCTCGATCATGACTGCCAGATTGTCAGCGCGCGCGTCAAATGTCGCTTCGCACCGGGCAAGCTTGGCGTTGAAAAGATTGAGACTTTCGATGCCAATACGATACGATGCGGGCGATGATTGCTTGAACCCGAATGGCGACAGGCCAAAATACCACGAGCTCGTGTCATATTGCAGTTGCCCGCGCGCCTTCTGCAAATCAGGATCAATCTGCGACGTGCCGCGCACACGCCCGAGCGAATCCACCAATTCGTTGGACATGCGCTGCACAGCCGAATGCACGCCGCGCTGGAAGGACGCCTTGTTGTCAAAGAACGGCGTCCTGTCCCACGAAAGGCCAAAGAAGCCGGACTTGTAGGCGAGCATGGATGATATCCAGCGATTCTGATTGACGTTGAAATCTGTCAACGAAGCTGCAACATCAACAATGGCCGAGCGTCCGCACGTCTTGGCAGTGGTGCCGCCGCCGGTCGCGGTCACTTCCTCGCCGGCGGAAACGCCGCGCGTTTCCAGCTTCAGCGGATCAACATAGTCCGGATTGTAGTTGGTGTACGACATTGCATTCCAGAAGAACCAGCCATAACCGGCAATGATCGCCACTGCGACCACACCGATCACTGACTTCCAGATGAACCCGCTTGACCGGTAAAACGCAAACAGTTTCAGGAAAGGCCACAAAATCCACGCGACAACTTGGCCGACGCCGCGTCCGATCAGGTAGAACATCCGCGAAAAGAATTCGATGATCGGATCAAGCATGGACGGTCCTCCGGAAGCGGCGCAAATCAGGGCAGATCATAGAGGCGCTTGCGCCACGCCTGCCGGTCATTGAGATAGGTTGTTTTCAGCGTCTCTACAACATGCGCCTGATAAAGGTCGGGCCATGTCTGGTAATCAGTGTAGAAGCCCTGCTTGTTGAAGGCGTAGCGCGCCACAAAATCCGACGGCACAAACTCGCTGATCAACCGGTTCACCAGCCAGCGGTCCGGGTGGTCGGGCTTGGCCCTGAGCGCCAGAAACCGGTGCTGCGGCTCGATCTGCCCCGGATCAATCCGCCCGGTTTCCGCAGCAATGCGTTTGAGCGAATTGAGCAGCGGGTAGCTGCCGTCGCGCTGGATCAACGCACTGTTGCGATGCATCCATGTTTGAAGCCAGATCGCATCCACCTTGGCAAGATCGGTCTTCGGCTCGGCCCTGCGCACCAGATCGCGTATCACCATTTCGGCGCGGTGCTCCAGAAAGCCGGATGGCTCAAGCCATGACGAGCGCGGCAGATCTAGCCGTCCCGTCGAAGCAAGAAACTTGTAGATCGCATCGGCATCGTTGATCGACAGGTAGGACACCTGCCAAGGTCGCGAGCGGCGGAACCCGGGCGCATCGGGTGTGGAAATCACGGTCGTCATCTTCTCGTCGATGAACACATAAAGCCCGGAAAAATGGCTGGTCCAGAACGCGTTGTGACGGAACACCACTTTGTCCGGCACCAGTGCGTTCTCGCGGATATCCCCGGCAGACTTGGCCAATACGACCATGCGGTTGAGCAGCTCATTGTCGCGCCAAGCATCGGGATCGCCGGTCAGCTTGTCGGTCAGCGTGCGCAACTCCGCAGCCTTGCCGAGCGTGTCATCGGCAGACAGCACGCGAAATTCGACCTGCTTGATCGACAGCAAGTCTTCGATGTCATCGACTTCGGAGACGGAGTCTTCAATCTCGCCGTAGATCACATCCTTGATCGTCAGCGCATTGATCGCGCGCGCATTGCCATCAAAAAACTCGAACATCAATTCGTCAGTGTTCGAAAACTGCGTCTGCACGACCGGCAAGCCCGCCTGATCCGGCGTCAGGATGATAAAGCGCCGGTTGACGCCGTTCGGATCGAGATAGTCAAAATCATCAAGCTCCTTCGCCACCTGCGGCGAGAAGCCGGTTTTGTCGATGTTGAATTCCTTGAGCTTGGTCGCCTTCAACCCGAACGCCTTCAGCGCCTTGTTATAGCGCTCGATGAGATGCGGCTGGTCGATGGTGAGCAGCCTGCCGTAGATGAGTTCGTTTTCGTAGAGGCGGTTCATGCGTATGGCCCCAAAACGGGAACGCCAACTGATTTCGCGGCCCTTGCAAGCGCCTTGTCAATGGTCGCGAGCGGTAGGTTTGAACGCTGTGCGCATTCAAGATAGAGAGCATCATAGACGGTCAAGCCCAATTGCCGCGCAAACAGGATCAATCCTCCACCGATGCCATCCGGGGGCATTCTGTCGGTAATCATGGGCATTTCCTTCAGAGCCGAAAAAGCCGGTTCCAGTGCATCTTCGTCAATGCGGTTTCTG
>JANMQE010000604.1:0-1512 GCA_031370195.1 Phyllobacteriaceae bacterium | reverse complement strand
GATCTGGCCGAAGGCTCGGTCGTCAAGGGACGCATCATTGCCATCGAAAAGGACATGGTCGTCATCGACGCCGGTCTGAAGGTCGAAGGCCGCGTTGCGCTGAAGGAATTTGGCGCGCAGGCGAAAGACGGCTCGCTGAAGCCGGGCGTCATGGTCGACATCTATGTCGAGCGCATCGAAAACGCGCTCGGCGAAGCGGTTCTGTCGCGTGACAAGGCCCGCCGCGAAGAGAGCTGGGTCAAGCTCGAAGAGAAGTTCGCCAAGAGCGAGCGCGTTGAAGGCACGATCTTCAACGTCGTCAAGGGTGGCTTCACCGTCGATCTCGACGGCGCGACGGCCTTCCTGCCGCGCAGCCAGGTTGACATTCGCCCGATCCGCGATGTCTCCCCGCTCATGCATGTTCTGCAACCGTTTGAAATCCTCAAGATGGACAAGCGCCGCGGCAACATCGTTGTCTCGCGCCGCTCCGTGCTTGAAGAGTCCCGTGCGGAACAGCGTTCGGAAATCGTGCAGAACCTTGAAGAGGGCCAGATCGTTGACGGCACCGTCAAGAACATCACCGACTACGGCGCGTTCGTGGATCTCGGCGGCATTGACGGTCTCCTCCATGTCACCGACATGGCTTGGCGCCGCGTCAACCACCCGTCCGAACTTCTGACCATCGGTCAGCAGATCAAGGTGCAGATCATCCGCATCAATCAGGAAACCCATCGTATTTCACTCGGCATGAAGCAGCTCGAGTCTGATCCGTGGTCGTCCATCGGTTCCAAGTATCCGCTCGGCGCGAAGATCACCGGCAAGGTGACCAACATCACCGATTACGGCGCGTTCGTCGAAATCGAGCCGGGCATCGAAGGCCTGATCCACGTTTCGGAAATGTCCTGGACCAAGAAGAACGTCCATCCGGGCAAAATCCTCTCGACCTCACAGGAAGTCGATGTGCTGGTTCTGGAAGTTGATCCGGTCAAGCGCCGCATCTCTCTCGGCCTCAAGCAGACGCTCGACAATCCGTGGAGCGCCTTTGCCAAGTCGCATCCGAACGGCACCGTCGTTGAAGGCGAAGTCAAGAACAAGACCGAATTCGGCCTGTTCATTGGCCTCGACGGCGACGTGGACGGTATGGTCCACCTTTCCGATCTCGACTGGAACCGTCCGGGCGAGCAGGCGATCGAGGACTTCCAGAAGGGCGAAATGGTCAAGGCGCAAGTGCTTGACGTTGACGTCGAGAAGGAACGCATCTCGCTCGGCATCAAGCAGCTGTCCAAGGCTGGCGCCAGCGAAGCTCCGGCAGCCTCTGGCGAACTGCGCAAGAACGCCATCGTCACCTGCGAAGTCACGGCCATCACCGACGGCGGCATCGAAGTGCGGCTAGTCGATCAGGATCTGGCTTCGTTCATCCGCCGCGGTGATCTCTCGCGTGACCGCGACGAGCAGCGTCCGGAGCGTTTCCAGGTCGGTCAGAAGGTTGACGCGCGCGTCATCGCCTTCGACAAGAAGACCCGCAAGCTGCAG
>JANMQE010000598.1:0-2021 GCA_031370195.1 Phyllobacteriaceae bacterium | reverse complement strand
CGAACTCGGCATCAAGGCGCAGCCGCGCAAGCTGCTGGGCAATGTCGAGGGGCTGACTTTGAAGGAATTGAAAGACAGCGAAATTTGCTGCGGGTTTGGCGGTACGTTCTGTGTCAAATATCCGGATATTTCCAACAAGATTGTTTCGGAGAAGACCAGTCATATCAAGGCTTCGGGTGCGGATTTGCTTCTGGCGGGAGACCTTGGGTGTTTGATGAACATGGCTGGCAAGTTGAAGCGCGAAGGTTCGGATATTCAGGTGCGGCATGTCGCTGAAGTGCTGGCGGGGATGATGGATGGGCCGGCGATTGGCGAGGGGAAAAGGTGATGGGTGTGTTTTTGTTTGGCGGCTTCCCCCTCATCTGCCTGTCGGCATCTTCTCCCCGCTGGAGAAGCGGGGAGAAGACGGCTCATCAGCGAACTTCTGCGATAAGCTGTCTTCTCCCCATGTCTTCCGTGGGGAGAAGATGCCGACAGGCAGATGAGGGGAACGCGCCGCAACCTCGCGCTGGAGCGCACTGATGCAGATTACCTCCCCCGCATTCAAAGCCAACGCCACCGCCGCTCTCGCAGACGTCAATTTGCAAAGGGCCATGGGCCATGTGCGCACCGGCTTTATCGACAAGCGCAAGGCCGCGATTGACCTTTTGCCGGAATTTGATGCGCTTCGGGACAGCGCCAAGGCGATCAAGGATCACACGCTGGCGCATCTTGATCTTTATCTTGAAGCGTATTGTGAAAAGGTCGAGGCCTCGGGTGGCCATGTCCATTTTGCCGAAACGGCGGAAGATGCGCGCGCGATTATCCTTAAGCTTTGCCGTGATGTTGGCGCGAAGACTGTGACCAAGGGCAAGAGCATGGTCACCGAGGAAATCGCGCTCAACCAGCATTTTGAGGACAACGGCATTATCCCGGTCGAGACGGATCTTGGCGAATACATCATCCAGCTGCGCGGCGAGCATCCGAGCCATATCATTGCGCCAGCGGTGCATTTGACCAAGGAGCAGGTGGAGAGCGATTTCCGCCGGGTGCACACGCATCTGGATGTGAACCGCGACTTGCAAGAGCCGGTGACCTTGCTCAACGAGGCGCGGCAGGTGCTGCGGCAGAAGTATTTCGAGGCGGATGTTGGCATCACCGGCGCGAATTTCCTTATTGCCGAGACGGGCACCTCCGTTATCGTCACCAATGAGGGCAACGGGGATCTCACGCAGCTATTGCCCAAGACGCATATTGTTGTTGCGACCATCGAGAAGATCGTGCCGACGCTTTCGGATGTCAGCCAGATTCTGCGGGTGTTGGCGCGCTCTGCGACCGGGCAGGACATGAGCGTTTACACGACGCTCTCCACCGGTCCCCGGCGCAATGCTGATGTGGACGGGCCGGAGAATTACCATGTGGTCATTCTCGACGATGGCCGCACCAAGATGATCGGCACCGAATATCAGGACATGTTGCGCTGCATCCGCTGCGGCGCGTGCATGAACCATTGCCCGGTGTACCATTCCATCGGCGGGCATGCCTATGGCTGGGTGTATCCGGGGCCGATGGGCGCGGTGCTGACGCCTTCGCTGATTGGCGTGGCGCAAGGCGGACATCTGCCGAACGCCTCGACATTTTGTGGCCGCTGCGAGAGCGTCTGCCCGATGAAAATCCCGCTGCCAAAAATGATGCGGCATTGGCGTGAGCGAGAATTTGAACAGCATCTGCAACCGGTGACTTACCGGTATGGGTTGGGTGTTTGGGCGTGGTTTGCCAAGCGGCCAAAGGCTTATCATTTCATGGCCAAGCTCGGAATACCCGTTTTGTCGATGCTGGGCAGCGCCAAGGGCCGGTTCAGATCATTGCCGCTGGCGGGCGGTTGGACGAAGTGGCGCGATCTGCCGGCTCCGGAGGCGAGGACGTTTCAGCAGCAGTGGGCGCAAAGGGAAGCAAGAAAGCAGGAGGCGCAATGATGGCAAAGAGTGCAGCACCTTCCCTTCTCCCCGCCGCTTGCGGGGAGAAGGTGCCCCGAAAGGGGC
>JANMQE010000565.1:0-7494 GCA_031370195.1 Phyllobacteriaceae bacterium | reverse complement strand
ACGCAGACGTGGGAGCGTGCGACCAATGCCGAGGCGCTCGTCAAACCGGATGTTGAGGTTGCAAATCAGGGCTATGGGACCCTCACCAAAATGGCCAACGCCAAGCCCGGAATATTTCAGTGCGAACCGGGGCTGTGTCTGCTGGTGGCGCGGGGCGGGTTCACCGTGGCGTGGCTGGAACAATTGCCGGACGTGAATGCCAGCACCGGCACCGGGACGGGCTTGGACGCGAACGCCCGGGTGGAGATCCCCGCATCTTTGGCCACTGCCAAACCTGCAACAGCGGGCAGCGTGCCATCGGCTCCGCGTTTGCACGCTGGCGGATTGTCGGCCACCAATGGTGCGCCAACGAAGGTGCCGACAGCTTTCGGACGCAAGCACGAATTTTTGCCCGGCTATCTGCGGCTGGTTCGACTGGCGTGCAACAGGGTTGACTTGGTTATCACTGCCAGCCCGACGCCATTTCGAAACTGTCCATCCGGAAATGCAAGACTGCTGCGAGCCTCGGAACTGGCGCGAAACGGTACGGCTGAGATTGAATTTGTCAGCCAAAACAATGATGTGGGCGCAGTTGCTGACGGCATGATGGGCCGAGCAAAGGCGGAAATCATGAACCGTCAGCAAGAGCAGCGAGTGGCGCAGTCTGACGATGACGCCAACAAACAGCAGCCCACATATCCCGCAAGCCTCAAGAAGCAATCCGGCGACCGCAATCGATCTCCGGAACCAACGCAACTCGCCTACAAAGCAGCGGCATCAAACACCGCAAGATCAAACCCCGCACGCGCAGCAACGACGATAAAAATCCGGTTTGCGGTCGGCGAACCCGCCCGACCGTGGAACCGGGAGCGCGTTTATTCACGCGCTGCCCGCAACATGCCGGAGTTTGTGCCGGTAAGGCGAAAAGCGCCGCGGCCGTCGACAGATTCACCCGTCAAGGGCACCCGGCGCGGACCTCAATAACGGCGGATCAGGCCGACCAGCCGCCCCTGAACCTGCACGCGGTCCGGTCCGAAAATGCGCGTCTCATAGGCGGGATTTGCCGCCTCCAGCGCCACAGACGCGCCTTAGCGGCGGAAGCGCTTCAACGTTGCTTCCTCATCGTCCACCAAAGCCACCACGATATCGCCGGAGGTGCAACTGTCCGCCTTGCGGATCACCACCGTATCGCCGTCGAGAATGCCGGCCTCGATCATCGAATCGCCCTTCACCTCGAGCGCGAAGTGCTCACCGAGCCCGATCAAATCGGGTGGACAGGCAATCATGTGGGTCTGGTGCTGGATGGCGGAGATGGGAACACCGGCCGCAATGCGCCCCATGACAGGGATAAACAACGGACGCTTCGCCTCATCATCATTGGCGGTGGACGCAGCCTTCGCCGCACTGACCGGCCTTTTGCCGAGCGTCCCCTCGATGATGCTCGGTGAAAATTTCCGTGGCGCTGAAGAAAGTGCGATATTCTCCGGCAGGCGGATCACTTCCAGCGCGCGCGCCCTGTTGGGCAACCGGCGGATGAAACCACGCTCTTCGAGCGCCGTGATCAGACGGTGGATGCCGGATTTCGACGCCAAGTCCAACGCATCCTTCATCTCATCGAACGAGGGAGGAATGCCGGATTCGCGCATCCGCTCGTGAATATACAGCAGGAGTTCCTGTTGTTTGTGTGTCAGCATGGCTTCAATCCCCAGAATCAAAAAACAAAACCTGAACAGACACTATATGTTCCAGTTGTGTTCTGCAAGTGTTTGTTACGGAGGTTGCATTGTCGCCGGTCAGCGCAGCAAAAGCACGATTGCTTCATCGTCAACACTGGCTTCCGGCGCGTGGGGCGGGCGGATTATGAGACCGTCGGATGCGGCGAGGACCGAAAGCATGGACGAGTCCTGAACGTCAAACGGAATGGCAAGCATGGGTCCGTTGGGCTGCGGTTCCAATCTTGCGCGGACGTAATCCTGGCGCTGGTCATTGGCGCGCATGGGTTTTCCGAGGCGCGCGGTTGTGAGCGGCGCGGTGTATTGCCTGCCCGACAGAAGGGCGATGAGTGGCAACAGGAAGAGGTGGGCGCAGACGAGGCTTGAGACCGGATTGCCCGGAAGACCCAGCACGTGACTGTTGCCATGACGACCGTACATCAGCGGCTTGCCGGGTCGCATTGCGATCTGCCAGAAGCCGAGCGGCACGCCAAGAGCGGCCAACACCGGTTTGATGAGATCATGATCGCCGACAGACGCGCCGCCGAGCGTGACGAGAATGTCCGCGCCATCGGTGAAGGCATTGGAGACCGCTGCGCCAATTAGCGCGTGATCGTCCGGAACGATGCCAAGATCGAGAACTTCAGCCCCGGCTTTGCGCGCAAGGGCCGCGACACCGAAGCCGTTTGACGCGACGATCTGGTCCGGGCCGGGTGTTGTGCCCGGCAGAACCAGCTCATCGCCGGTGGCAAGAATGGCAACGCGCGGACGGCGGACGACCGGCAGTTCCGCATGGCCCCCGGCAGCGGCAAGCGACAGACTGGCTGCGTCGAGGACCGTACCTTTCGCAAGCAGCATGCGGCCTTCGGTGAAATCCAGCCCGCGCTTGCGCACATGACGACCGGGCTGGACGCTTCCGTCAATCCGGATGGCTCCGGGTGCAGTTACGGAAACATCTTCCTGCATCACGACAGTGCCCGCTCCGTCCGGCACTGGCGCGCCGGTGAAAATGCGGACGGCTAGTCCGGTCGTCAGGACGCCGCCGAAGGCCCGGCCGGCAGCTGATTCGCCGATGACCGCGAGCTCGGCTCCCTGCCGCGCGTCCACGTCGCAAACGGCATAGCCATCCATCGCGGCGGCGTTGAACGGCGGCTGGGTGCGCAGGGCGACGATGTTGGCTGCCAACACACGCCAGGCTGCATCGTGCAAGGCTGCCAGTTCGGCTGGCAGCGGCTGTGAGTGCTGAAGAACCTGCGCGACGGCGTCTTCAACCGAGATCAGCTGTTTCATGAGGCGGCTTTGTAGTCGCTGGACTTGCCACCGGATTTGGTCATAACGCGAATGCCGGAGATTTCCATGCCGCGGTCCACCGCTTTGGCCATGTCATAGATGGTTAGGCACGCAACGGAAACGGCGGTCAGTGCCTCCATTTCAACGCCTGTCTTGCCGGTGAGTTTGACAGTGGCTGTGACGCGCAGGCCGGGCAAGCCGTCATCAGCGTCTATGTCAACGCTGACTTTGCTGATCAACAGCGGATGGCACAGCGGAATGAGATCATGCGTGCGCTTGGCGGCCATGATGCCTGCGATCCGTGCTGCACCGACCACATCGCCCTTTTTGGCGTTGCCGGAGCGGATCAAAGCGAGCGTTTCGGGACGCATTTTCACGTGGCCTTCGGCACTTGCTTCGCGCGATGTATCTGCCTTTTCAGCCACATCGACCATGTTTGCCGCGCCGCTTGCATCAAGATGGGTCAGACTGCCGCTCATGTCAGGCTCCCTTCAACAAGAGGCGTGTGGCAGCGGCAACATCATCCTGCCGCATCAGGCTTTCGCCGACGAGGAATGTGCCGATGCCGGATTTTTGGAGGCGCTGGCAGTCAGAATGATTGAAAATTCCGCTTTCGCTGACAAGCAGATAGTCCGCAGGAACCATGGCGGAAAGCCGCTCGGAGACTTTGAGGCTGACCTCAAACGTCCTCAGATTGCGGTTGTTGATTCCCAGAAGCCGGGATTTGAGTTTCAGTGCCCGTTCAGTCTCTTCCTCATCGTGCACCTCAACAAGCGCATCCATGCCAAGATCAAATGCCGTCTGTTCGAGTTCAGAAGCCACTTCGTCGCTGACGCTTGCCATGATGATCAGGATGGCGTCGGCTCCCCACGCGCGGGCCTCGTGTACCTGGTAGGGGTCGAACAGGAAGTCCTTGCGCAGCGCGGGCAGGGATGAGGCGCTGCGGGCGTTGGTCAGGAACTCCGGCGCGCCCTGGAATGACGGCGTGTCGGTGAGCACGGACAGACAGGCAGCGCCACCATCCTCATAGGCTTTGGCAAGCGAAGGCGGGTCGAAGTCCGCACGGATCAAGCCTTTGGACGGGCTGGCTTTTTTGATTTCTGCAATGAGCGCGTAGTTGCCTGCTGCGCGTTTGGATTTCAGCGCATTCAGGAAGCCGCGCGGGGCGCTTTGATCCTGCGCCATCGCTTTCAGGTCGGCAAGCGGAACGCGGTCCTTGGCAGCGCTGATTTCCTCGCGCTTGTAGGCTTCGATCTTGCGCAGGATGTCGGCCACCTCAGGCGTCCCGACCGTTTGAGACGGCAATGAGTGTGTCGAGGGCTGCAAGTGCCTTGCCGCTGTCGATGGAAGCGGCCGCCAAAGCGGCGCCTTCTTTGAGCGTGTTGGCCCTGCCGGCGACGATCAGCGCAGCGGCTGAATTAAGCAATGTGATGTCGCGATAGGCTCCCGGATTGCGCTCCAACAGTGCGCGAAGTGCGCGCGCATTGTGCTCAGCATCGCCGCCCTTGAGTGCAGCGGCATCCGTGCGCGAAAGCCCGGCGTCTTCCGGCGTCACGTCAAAACAGCGGATCTTGCCATCCCTGAGTTCGGCAACTTTGGTTGTGCCGGTCAGCGTCATTTCATCAAGGCCGTCGCCATGAACAACCCATGCGGCTTCGCAACCAAGGTCATTGAGCACATGCGCCAATGGCTCGACCCATTCGGGCGCGAAGACGCCGAGCAGCTGACGTTTGACGCCTGCAGGATTGGAGAGCGGGCCGAGCAGGTTGAAGATCGTGCGGGTGCCAAGTTCGACCCTCGTGGGTCCGACGTGGCGCATCGCCGAGTGGTGCGCTGGCGCGAACATGAAGCCGATGCCCGCGAGCCTGATGCATTTGGAAATGCCCTCGGGACCAAGTTCAAGATTGACGCCGAGTGCAGCGAGCGTGTCGGCAGCACCGGAGCGGGAGGTCAGGGCGCGATTGCCGTGCTTGGCGACCGGCACGCCGCAACCGGCGACCACCAGCGCGCTTGCTGTCGAGACATTCCACGAGCCCGACGCATCGCCGCCCGTGCCGACAATGTCCATTGCATCATCCGGCGCTTCGACCTTCAGCATTTTGCCGCGCATGGTTGAGACCGCGCCGGCGATCTCGTGCACGCTCTCACCGCGCAGCCGCAACGCCATCAGGAATGCGCCGATCTGGCTGGCGGTGGCCTCGCCGGACATGATGATGCCGAACGCCTCTTCTGCTTCCGGACGGCCAAGGGGCTGCCCGGTTGCCAGTTTTTGCAGGAAGGGCCTCATCGCCGCTGACATCAGAACGAACCGGACTGGATGGCCGCGTTCATGACGCCGCTGTTTATCGTGACCGGATAGACTTCGCGCAGCCGTGCGACCAGTTGGTCGAGCAGATCATCGGACAGGCCGCGGGCGAGCTGTTGCTTGCGGTTTTCCGGCACGGCGGCATCGGAACTGTCTGTTGGTTCAAACACTTCAGTGACTTTGAGGACCGTTTGCTGCTCGCCGGTGGCGTTTGCAACAGCCGCAACATGATCCAGCCCGCCGCCGAATGCTGCTTCAACGCCGTCGGTGCCAAGGTCTGCATCGTCTGTGCCACGCGTCAGACCGCGCTTGGTGACTTTGGTCAGTGAAAGTTCTGTCGCCACAGCATCGAGCGTCTTGCCACCGGCGACCGCCTTGCGGATGTCTTCTGCCTTGCCAGCAAGCTGCTCGTTGATGGTGGCGGTCTTGAAGTCGGCAGTCACCTTCTCGCGCACTTCGTCTAGCGTACGGTCGCGGGCAGGGGTGACTTTTTCCACTTCATACCAGATGAACCCGTTGCCACCGGCGTTGAGCGGCGTGTTTTCGGTGCCTTCTTCCGCGTCAAAGACGGCGGAAATCAGATTTTGCGCCTCAGGCAAGTCTTTCACCAATTGGCCATCCAGCGACTGGCCGGTCTGGTCGATAGCGTCGATGGTGACGATCTTCAGTTTGACCTTGTCAGCGGCACCTTTGAGCGAATCGCCACCGCCGCGCGCGTCTTCGTAAGAATCATGGACTTCAAGCACCAGATTGGCCGCCTCGTTGAGAGCAAGATCCTTGCGGATGGTCTCCTTGATGCCATCGAACGGCTGCACGACTTCCGGCGTGATCGCCGTGACGCGCACCAGCACGGGGCCGAATGGGCCGGGAATGACATCGGATACGCCACCGGATGCAAGGGCGAATGCGGCCTCGGCGATCTTGGCGTCCGGCACGTCTGTTTTCTTCAAAACGCCGAGCGTGACATCCGACATGGTCTTGTTTTCGAGTTTCACGACGTCTTCAAACGAAGTGCCACCGGCAAGTTTGGCTTTCGCAGCCTGTGCCGCCACATCGTTTGCGAACACGATCTGGTCGATGGCGCGGGTTTCCGGCGTGGTGTAGCGGGCCTTGTTTTTATCATAGTCGGCTTGGACGTCTGCATCGGCGATCAGTTTCGGATCAGCGATATCATCTGGCAACAGCCGGACATAACTGAACTTGCGGTATTCAGGAGCCCGGTAGGAATCCTTGCGTTCGTCAAAGAACTTCTTCAGCGCGGCTTCATCAACCGTTGTGATCGCAAGTATGACGGAGGTCGGGATCGTGACGAAATCGACGGTACGGTTTTCGCCGTCGTGTTGCGCGACTGCCGATAGGAACGTCTTTGGCAAGGGAAGGCTGTCCGTAACTGCATCAACGATTTGCTGGCGAACGGCGATTTTCTCGCGGCTTTTCAGGTAATCCTCCGGCCGCATGCCGACGCTGCGCAACACGGCGTCAAATTGCGTGCGGCTGAACGAGCCGTCATTGCCCTTGAACGCAGGATCTTCGCCGGTGAGAGCTGCAAGGCGGTCACGCGACAGGCCGAGGCTCATTATCCGCGCCTGCTCGTCCAGCACAGCGCCGGCGACCAGCTGCTCGGTAACCTGACCATCGAGACCGAGCGCCTTGGCCTGTTCGGCGGATATCCGCGCGCCCATCTGTTGCTGCGCGACCTGCAATTGGCGGGCGTACGCGAGACGGAATTCCGTTGGCGTGACGATGGTCTTGCCAGCCGTCAGCACGGAGGTGCCGACAAAATTGATGCGGAACACATCGGCAATCCCAAGCGCGGCAAACGAAAGGACCAGAAGCGCAAGCAGGATCTTGGCCGTAGGGCCTTTTGCGCCATCTCGAAGTTTGTCCAGCATTGTGTTTTCCCGTCGTCCAGCCGTGAGGGCCGATTGGTGATTGGAGCGTCTTTTAGGCAGGTTGACGGCGCTTGGCAATCAAATCACGTGCCTCTGAAATTTGGGAATGAGAAGACGACGCCCACGTCCGTGACGCGAAATTATGAAATGAAAGCGTACTGATTGAAATCCGGATTAGCGCCGGTTCCAATTTGGATTATCCAGAATTCGCTGCGCGGCTCTTATGGCGGGAAACAAACTGTCTCAGATCACCCGTTCCCAAGCCCTTTGGGATGAGCCAAGAGGTGCCTTTTTCTGCAATTTGAAAACGTTTCTC
>JANMQE010000561.1:0-1583 GCA_031370195.1 Phyllobacteriaceae bacterium | reverse complement strand
TGTGTGCGCAGATGTGGTCGGCCCGCTTCCTGGAGCGCCAGGCCGCCGACCTCGCCGCATTCGCCGGCGCGGGCGCGGCATTCTTCGCCGGCTTCCAGGCCTTGATCCGCGTGTTCGGCGACGCGCTGCGGCGCCGGCTCGGCGACCCGTTGGTGATCACGCTATCGCTGCTGATCGCGGCGGTCGGGTTTGCCACCGTCGCAGCGTCGAACGCCTTCGCGCTGAGCCTCTTTGGCTTCGCGCTGGTGGGCCTGGGCACCGCCTGCGTCGTGCCGTGCTGCTTTGCGCTGGTGGCGCGCCAGGCCGCCGAGCGCGCGGCCGGCGCGCTCGGCGTGGCGTCGCTCGTGGCCGGGCTGATCCGGCTGCCGACGCCGCTGTACCTGGGCTATGTCGCGGCAGCGTTCTCCGACGCGGTGGCGTTTGCGGGTGTCGCGTTCGCGCTTCTCGTGGCCGCGCTGCTCGCTCACCGCGGCGTTGCCGCGGGGCCTGCGCTTACCGAACCACGCCGTAGTTGACCGGCACGAACGCGTAGCCCTTGCCGTCGCTGCGCAGGTGGCCGATGCCAGGGAAGGACAGGTGAGCGCCTGCGACCCAGTAGCCTTGTTTGGCCGCTTCGGCATATGCCTTCTTGCGTTGCACGGCAGCGGCCTTGGAATCGGTGTCGAACTGGATCGTCACCGACGGATTCGCGAACTGCACTGCCGCCACGTGCATCAGGTCGCCCCACAGCACCAGCTTCTGGCCTTTGCTTTCGACCGCGTAGGTGCTGTGCCCCGGCGTGTGGCCGCGCGCGGCTTGCGCCTTGATGCCGGGTACCAGTTCGGTGTTGCCATCGAAGGGCTTGAACTTGCCCGCCGCCACGTACGGGTTGAGCGACGCCATCGCGCCCTGGAAGAAGCCCTTGGCCTCTTTCGGCGCCTTGTCCATGTTGGCCTGGCTGAGCCAGAAGTCGGCGTCGTGTTTGTCGGCATGCACGGTGGCGTTGGGGAAGGCCAACTTGTCGCCCGCCATCAACCCGCCCACATGGTCGGCATGCATGTGGGTGATGACCACCGCGTCGACCTGTTCGGGCTGGTAACCAGCCGCCTTCAGGTTGGCCACCAGGTTGCCCAGGGTCGGGCCGAACAGCCCGGCCGCGCCGGTGTCCACCAGCACCAGCTTGGCGCCGGTGTTGATGAGGTAGCCGTTCACCGAGGTCTCCAGCGGCGCCTTGAGGAAAGACTTGCCCAGCGCCTGGTCCACCTTGCCCGGCGTGGTGTTGGTCAGGATCTTGTCGACCGGCAGCGCCACCGTGCCGTCGGACAGGGCCGTGACCTCGAAGTCGCCCAGCATCATGCGGTAGTAACCGGGGGCCGAGGTCTTGACCATCGGCGCCTCGGCGTGGGCCGCGGCCGCCATAACCAGCCCGCTTGCCACGCCAGCGCCGGCCCGGCGCAGCGCCGTTGAAACTCGAAACATGGAGGTTCCTTCAACTTTGATTCGGGGTCGCAGGATACGGCGAATCGTTTGGCCTTGCAGGCTGCGGGTTCGCCAGCGCGGTTGGCGCCAGCGCGCTACCAGAGCACGCCGAAGGCCGCGCGCAA
>JANMQE010000559.1:0-2324 GCA_031370195.1 Phyllobacteriaceae bacterium | reverse complement strand
ACAGTTGCAAGGCAACAAGAAATTTAATTGATATAAATCAATATTTTAGCCTATTGGCGTTGTTGCCTAATTTTTGCGGTGAGGGCCTCAACACAGTGGTTTTCATGGTCGATCAAGCTTTGTTGATCGCGTATTTTTCGCAGATTTCGGGTGTCTCACGGCATTGTCACAAAGCCGTGTGCCGCCGCCAACGGTGAAACTGAGCCGTGCAATCCTGTCAATGTCGGGGTGATGCGAGCATCTTGTGCGAGGTGGTATGATTAACCCTTGGTTAATCTGCCACCGACGGCATGGCGGTTCGCGCCAAGGCTTTGCAAGAATCAGGAAACCCCGCTAACCATCGGCAATGTCATACCGTGCTCTCGACCCTGCAAGGATCACTGAAACCGCCGAGCTACTTGCCGCGCGGGTCGCCGAGAGGTTTCCCGACAATGGCCTTTGTGGCGTGGCGCGCGAAATTGTTTCCCTGTCGCGAGACGCGGCATCGGATGCGGCGGCGCTTGCAAAGCCAATACTCTGGCTTCGCCTTTTGACAGCGGCGACCATTCTTTTCGGCGCGCTGTTCTTCATTTACATCGGTACCTTTCTGTCGTTTGACCGCATATCGACCGGTGCGTTCGAATTTGCGTCCGGGCTCGAAGCATCGGTGAATACGATTGTTCTGGCGATTGTCGGGTTTATTACGCTTGCGCGCAGCGAAGCACGGATCAAGCGGCACAAGGTGTTTGAAGGGCTGCACCGGCTTCGATCTGTCATTCATGTCATTGACATGCACCAGCTTACCAAGGATCCGGCGGCGGTGTCGTCTGATTTCAAACCCACAGCCGCCTCGCCCAAACGCATCACCAACCCGGCACAATTGTCACGCTACCTCGACTATTGCTCTGAAATGTTCTCGATCACGGGCAAACTTGCCGCACTTTATGCGCAGGCGGTCAATGACGAAGTGGTGGCCGAGGCGGTCAATGATATTGAGAATCTCGGCACGAACCTGTCGCGCAAGGTCTGGCAGAAGATCATGCTGATTGATGCAAAAACAGGACGCAAGGCCAAGGCGGGCTGAAGTTCCGTGACAGTTGCTCACAATCCGGAGGTCGGCTTAATCCAGCTTTAGCAATCTTGTGTTTGATTCGCTCGATGCTGAACATGTCGAACCCTCTGGCCAACTGGCTCTGGAAAGATCTCTACGTCTGGCCGCAGGGCAGGCTCGCGCCTTCAGCCTACCTTGGGGCGCTCATGCGTGTTCTTATTGTCTATATTGTTTTCGCTCAGCTCCTATCGGTGGTCGGGCCCTCCTTCTTTGTAATGTTCAATGACGCCGTGCCTGTGGACATGTTCCGCTCCGTGATGTGGGGACAGGTCGGTGCCATCGTGCTGATTGCATTCCCGGTCTGGTCGATCTTTCAGCGCCGGGTCAACGACATGCGCCCGGACATCCGCAGCAAGCTTCAAACATGGCAATTCGCCTTCCCGCTTTTTCTTGCCGGTTTGACCAGCCTTATGGTCGTCCATGCGCTGGGATACAGCACTCCATTTGACGAGGTGGACCTCAGCCGCGTGCGCTTCTGGTTTGTGGCGATGCTATTCGGCTCGGCCTTTGTGCCGGGCGGAGAGCTTGTACCTGCTGCCAAACGTGCCGCCACGGCACCGGCAAGCGCAGACGATTTCCTGACCGCCGCGCAAAATGCTGCCCATGAGGCGATTGCCGCGCAGGTTGCCACCAGAACCGCTGCACGGCCAAAGCATACACCCGCGTCAGCGCGGCCAAAACCGACTGCCACAAGCAACATGCCGCTGGCAGTCGAGCGCACCCGCACACTGCCGGAACAGGGACGCGTCAAGCCGGGCTGGTTCTCTTGACCGAAAAGCCGTGCGGGGATAGCAGACCTTATGACACAGAAGCTGACTGATCCCGCCGAAATTCTCGCCACGCTCATCCGTTGCCCGTCCGTGACGCCAAGCGAAGGCGGGGCTTTGACTGCGCTGGAGACCATGTTGGTACCGATGGGCTTTGTTGTCGAACGGCCAGTCTTCAGCGATGACAACACCCCCGATATTGAGAATCTCTATGCGCGCGCGTCGGGCAATGGGCCGCATCTGATGTTTGCCGGGCATACGGATGTTGTGCCTGTCGGTGATGAAAACGCATGGACCCATCCGCCGTTCTCAGCTGATATCGCAAATGGCGAGATGTATGGGCGCGGCGCGGTGGACATGAAGGGTGGCATCGCCTGCTTCATTGCGGCGTTGGCACGTCATACGGAGAGGCACGGCAAACCGAAGGGATCAGTGTCTCTTTTGATCACCGGCGATGAGGAGGGCCC
>JANMQE010000527.1:0-6216 GCA_031370195.1 Phyllobacteriaceae bacterium | reverse complement strand
CAGGAGGTGTTCGGCTTTCTGCACGCGATTGCCGGGCTCAAAAAGCCTTTCATCAGCGGTGTGGACGGGCTGGCCATCGGTATCGGCACGACGATCAATCTCCATTGCGACCTGACATTTGCCACAGCGCGGTCGCATTTCCGCACGCCATTCGTGGATCTCGGACTGGTGCCGGAAGCGGGATCGAGCCTGTTGTTGCCAGCCATCGCCGGCCATCAGCGGGCGTTTGCAATGCTTGTGCTTGGCGAGGGGTTCACGGCCGCGCAAGCCAAGGAGGCGGGGCTGATCTGGGATATCGTCGGAGAAGACGAGATCGACGCCAAGACAATTGCGCTGGCTCAGCGCATTGCGGCGCGGGCTCCCGAGGCGGTGACGCTGTCGAAGGGGCTTATGAAAGGCAATCCGGACGCTGTGCTTGCGCGCATTGACGAAGAAGCCTCCTTGTTCGGGCAGCGGCTGCGCTCGGATGAGGCTCGCGACGCGTTCATGGCGTTCATGTCACGAAAGAAGTGACTACGGATAAAGCCGTGTTTTCGTCCAGCCGCCGTCTACCGCCTCAAACTTGATCCTGTCGTGCAGGCGGAAGGCTCCGTCTTTCCAGAATTCGATTTCGACCGGTTTGACGCGAAAGCCGGACCATTGTTCGGGGCGGGGGATGTCGCCAATCGGGTATTTTGCTGTCACTTCGGCGACGGCCTTTTCCAGCGCAAAACGGCTTTCGAGCGGGCGCGACTGTTTGGATGCCCAAGCGCCGATGCGGCTGAGGCGCGGGCGGGAGGCGTAGTATTCGTCCGCTTCTTCTTCGGTCACAACTTCGACGATGCCGCGGATGCGGATTTGGCGGCGCAGCGATTTCCAGTGGAACAGCAGGCCCGCCTTCATGGATGCGAGAATCTCGCGGCCTTTGGCGCTTTCGAAATTGGTGTAAAAAACGAACCCCCGGGTGTCGTGGCCCTTGAGCAGCACCATGCGCACATTGGGCAGGCCGTCGGCATCGACGGTCGCCAAGGCCATGCCGTTGGGGTCGTTTGGTTCTGACGCGGTTGCCTCGGCAAGCCATTCCTCAAAAAGGGCGTATGGCTCGCTGCTTTGCGTAAAGTCACCGTTCGTTAACCCGATCTCGCTCATGATGTCCTTTCGCGACAGCTGAAGTCTGCTGCCGTGTGGGGAGACATAGACCATTGCGCCGATATTTCCAGCGCCTGTTGACGGTTTTGATGGCTGCACTGCCGCTTGTCAGCTGTGGTTCTGCTGGCGGCTTGTCAAAGGTTGACGCTGATCCGACGCTTGTCACCGGCTCAGTTGACCAAGCGGAAGTGGTTGATTCCGCACAGAATTCAGATGCCAACACTGTCCGCAATGCAATCTCGGCGGCCAATCTCGACATGTCAGGCGGTGTGCCGCTGCTCTGGGCCAACCGTGACACCGGTAGCCGCGGGACAGTCAACGAGATCCGCGAAAGCGAAAAAGACGGGATGATTTGCCGGAAGTTTGAAACCAGCCGTGAGAGCTTTGAGGGCGTATCTTTGTATCATGGCAACGCCTGCCAAGGCGCAGACGGGCAATGGTTCATGCAGGCGTTCGCGCCGTTGTAGCCTTTCAGGCCTTTAAAAGTCCCGCAAAAAGCCGCATATAGGTAGCGAATCCAGCCCTTTGGGCTTTCACAACATTGAGGACAGGTGATGCGCGATCCCTATCAGGTGCTCGGCGTCGCAAAGGGTGCGAGCGAAACCGAGATCAAGACAGCGTTCCGGCGCTTGGCAAAGAAGTATCATCCTGACGGCAATCCTGATGATCCCAAAGCCAAGGAGCGGTTTGCCGAAGCCAATCAGGCGTATGAAATCGTTGGCGACAAGGTTCGTCGCAAGCAGTTTGACGGCGGTGAAATTGATGGTGACGGCAAGCCGAAGTTTCAGGGGTTTCCGGGCGGCGGCACTGGTGGCGATCCGTTTGCAGGATTTCGCAATGCAGGCGGCGGCGGACGTCCGGGTGGATTTGAGTTCCGGCAACCTGGCGGGTTTGGTGGTGCCGAGGATATTTTGAAGGAAATGTTCGGCGGCGGTGCGCGCGAACGGCCGCAGCCGCCACAGCAGGATTTAGCCTTTGATCTGCCGGTGACGCTGGAAGAGGCGTTTTCCGCCGCGAAAGTGGACGCGCGACTTCCCGACGGGCGCTTGCTTGGCGTCAGCCTGCCGAAGGGTGTTGAGGACGGTCAGCAAATACGTCTCAAGGGGCAGGGATCAAACGGGCGCGGTGATGCAATTGCGACGGTCCGACTGCGTCAGCACCCGGACTTCCGGCTCGAGAGCAAGGATCTGCATGTCGAACTGCCGGTGCCGCTCAAGGACGCCGTGCTTGGCACTAAAGCGCCGGTTCGCACGCTGAGCGGCAAAATCGCGATTGCTGTCCCTGCATGGTCGTCGTCTGACAAGGTGTTGCGACTGCGCGGTAAAGGCATGCTCAAGAAAGATGGTTCGCATGGTGATCTTCTGGTGCATGTGCGGATCATGCTGCCCGATGCGCCAGATGCGGCGTTGGAAGCGTTGGTAGCATCGCAGCCGTGACATTGTAGCCGTGGCATTGGTCGCCTTTAACTTGAAGGCGACGCCTTCGTGTGCGATAGGCGACGAAATTCTTTTATTGCATCTTGGAGTATAGCGCATGACCAGTGCCAAAGGGTTGATGGCCGGAAAACGTGGCCTTATCATGGGCCTTGCCAACAACCGCTCCATTGCGTGGGGCA
The DNA here is from genome assembly GCA_031370195.1 of Phyllobacteriaceae bacterium. Lineage (GTDB taxonomy): Bacteria > Pseudomonadota > Alphaproteobacteria > Rhizobiales > Rhizobiaceae > JANMEX01. The sequence goes on along the minus strand of JANMQE010000527.1, from coordinate 3,473 downwards.
TTGCCAAGTCGCTTGCCGATCATGGCGCTGAAATTGCGCTGACCTATCAAGGCGTTGCGTTGAAGAAGCGGGTTGAACCATTGGCTGCCGAGCTGGGTGGCTTTGTGGCCGGTCATTGCGATGTGTCGGATCAGTCCACCATTGATGCCGTTTTTGCGAACGTACGGGAAAAATGGGGCAAGATCGACTTTCTGGTTCATGCCATCGGCTATTCCAACAAGGATGAGCTGACGGGCCGCTATGTCGAAACCAGCCGCGACAACTTCCTGATGACGATGGATATCTCCGTCTATTCTTTCACAGCGGTCGCCAAAGCTGCCGAAGCGCTGATGTCCGACGGCGGTTCGATGCTGACGCTCACTTATTATGGCGCGGAAAAGGTGATGCCGCATTACAATGTGATGGGTGTTGCCAAGGCGGCGCTGGAAGCATCCGTTCGCTATCTGGCGGTTGATCTCGGCGGCAAGGGCATACGCGTCAATGCGATTTCTGCTGGGCCGATCAAGACGCTCGCGGCGTCAGGCATTGGTGACTTCCGTTATATCCTGAAGTGGAACGAGTATAACTCGCCGCTGAAGCGCACTGTGACCATTGAGGAAGTCGGCGATTCTGCCTTGTTTCTGCTTTCCGACCTTGGACGAGCTGTAACCGGCGAAGTCATGCATGTTGACAGCGGTTATCATGTGGTCGGCATGAAGGCGGTTGATGCGCCGGACATTACCAAGGACAACGACTGAGCGGGTCTGCATCTTGGATTGGTCCACGTTGCCGCTGATCTGGTTTTGCCGCCACGGCGAAACGGCTTGGAACGCGGAAGCGCGCGTTCAGGGTCAATTTGACACCGATCTGAATGAGACGGGCAAAGGCCAGGCTGATGCCAATGGCATAAAACTCAAGGCGCTCATTCCCGACCCCGCTGGCTTTGACTTTATCGCCAGCCCGCTTCGGCGCACCCGGGAGACGATGGAGCGTATCCGCACTGGCATGGGTTTGCCGAAGGGTGCCTATCTTCTGGATGACCGGCTGATGGAGGTGCACTTCGGCGATTGGCAAGGCTTTACGCTGGCTGAAATCTCGATGGTTCATCCGGAAATGCTCGAAGCGCGGCACCGCGATAAATGGAACTTCATCCCGCCCGGCGCGGATGCCGAAAATTACGACGTGCTGGCACGCAGGTTCGCCGGATGGCTTGAGACGGTGAAGGTTCCGACCGTGTGCGTGACACATGGCGGCGTGGTTCGAAGCCTTGTTCATCTTATTGAAGGATTGGAACGCGAGAAGGCTTCAAGGCTTGCGGTGCCGCAAGATCAAGTGTTGCGGCTTGAAGGTGGCAAACTGGATTGGTTTTGACCAACGCGTTCGAAAGCCCCTTCGCCAAAGCGACGTGACTTTGGCTGAGCCAATCGCTCTGGCGGGATGAACATCACGCCGTGCAAGCAGTGCATATAGTTTTGCCACGCAATCACAAATTCACACTTGCGGTTGAATCGCGAAACCGACAAGCTTTGGCCAATCGGGTGCAACCAATCAAAGGTTGAGTTTTATGAATTTTTTTTGACATTTTTATGATGATTGCACAATTTAGCTAGCTAAAATACTGTGCTAATTCAGATACATAGCTATTTGATTCGCCATTTTTGCACACGCAGATCGTGCGATAGAATTGATTGTGACATGTGTCGCTGCCATTGGAACGCTGGGGTGACGGGCTGTTCTCCAGCGGTCTGCATGCCTCTTGAACAAAAGAGACATCAAACGGAGTTATCAAAAATGAACATCAAGAGCCTTCTCATCGGCTCCACGGCAGCCTTGGTTGCCGTTTCCGGTGCCCGCGCGGCCGACGCCGTCGTTGCCGAACCGGAAGCCGTCGAATACGTCCGCGTTTGCGACGCCTTCGGTTCCGGCTACTTTTACATCCCGGGAACTGAAACTTGCCTGAAGATCAGCGGATATGTCCGCTATGATATCGGGTTCGGTGAGCTAAATGGCGCGGATGATGCCTTTAAGAAAAGGGCACGCCTTTCCTTGAGGACTTCCACGAAAGCCGAAACCGAGCTCGGCACATTGACGACCTACACCGAGACCCGGTTTAACTTTGGTACGTCAAAAACAACGGTCGACGGTGGCCCGGGTCTAGATGGTATCAACGGAACTGCTGACGATCCGGCAGACAGGACATTCTACGCTGACGAAGGTGCAAACTCGTCATCCCTCAACTTTGCTTACATTGAACTTGGCGGCTTGCGCATCGGAAAGGACGAATCCGCATTCACGACATGGACCGGTTATGCCGGCTCCGTCATCGCTGACGATCAGGTTTCCTATGGTCCGTTCGACACCACGCTCATCAGCTACACTTTCACTGGCAGCGGCGGCTTCTCTGCGATCCTTTCACTTGAAGACGACAACGCGACTGGTGAAGGCTATGTTCCGGACGTGGTCGCAGGTGCCAAATATACCGTTGGCGACTTTGGCCTCACCGGCGTCGTCGGCTACGACGAATCCAAAGAAGAATTCGGCGGCAAGCTGCGCGCTGATGCCAAGTTCGGCAAATTCTCGGTATTCGTCATGGGTGGCTATGGCACTGACGACACCTTTTCAAAAAGCCGGTTCAAGCCTTGGGGCGGGAACTGGGCAATCTGGGGCGGCGCATCGGTCAAGGCTTCCGACAAGATCGGCCTCAATCTGCAATTGGCCTATGATGAAGCCAAGACGTTCGCTGTTGCGGCAAACGTTGTCTATGAAATCGTGCCGGGGTACAAAGTTACCACGGAAGTTGATTACACTGACAAGGGCGCGGCAAGCGGCAAGTTTGGTGGCACTGTCCGTTTCCAACGGTCGTTCTAATCAAGGCCTGACGTGAATTGGGAAGGCGGCTGAAAAGCCGCCTTTTGCCTGACCGGTCAGACTTGGAGAGAAAACTGCGGTGCGGCGACGTCCACGCATCTGGTCCTGGCGCAAAGACAATTCAGTTGATAATTCCCGAACTGGTTGTGTATTCTGTGCCAATCGCAGGGGACGAATTATGAGACGCTCAGGCACTGTATCAGCACTTTCCAGCGCAATTGTCGCAATGACGTCAACTTTTGCGGTAGCCGAAGTCATCAAGGTGCCAGCTGGACGACCAGCTCGATCGGTAGCTTCAGCCTTTTTCAAACCGAAACCTGTACCGACGGTCCCAAGCCTAAAGTCACGTTCAAACAACCGGCCCACGGAACGTTGAGTGCCAAGTGGAAATCGGCGAAAATCAACCAGAAGGGCCCGTGCAACGGCAAAATGATGAAGGCCCATTTGATCTATTACCAGCCCAAAGCGGGTTATCGAGGACCGGATGCAGGCACAGCGGTGTTTTCTTCTCCAAGTTACATTAACGGGCCGGCAGACAGGGTTTTGAACCGCAAAGTTGAACTTGACGTCAAATAGGCATGAAAAAGGCGGCACAGTGGCCGCCTGATTTTTCATCACAGGATTGG
>JANMQE010000524.1:0-2215 GCA_031370195.1 Phyllobacteriaceae bacterium | reverse complement strand
CATCAGAAGCGGTGCCGACAGACATGGCCTTGGCTTCCAGCTGGTTCAGCGCCCGCTCGTCGCCGCGCCGCACATAGGCTTCAAACGCGCTCTTGTGCTCGCTCGGTTGGGCAACGCCCGACCGGTCGCGGCCAAGCGGCGGGCGGCTGTTCTTGACCGTCAGCTGGTCCATGGCGCGCGAGATGCGATCCACTTTCTCCGTGGTCAGCACGTCAGCCGACATGCGCTTTTCAATTTCGCCCAGTCGGTCGTCATTGGCCTCCTTGAAGGCTTCAAACGCCGTCATGAATTCGTCGAACGCTCCGGTCACATCGTCGCCGAGCGCCTTTGTTTCCGGTGCAGTATGTGTTTCAGTTCCCAGCATGGGATGGTCCTTTCGCTGCAAGCTGCCGGGCGGCACTGAGTATGCGCCCTGCCAGTCTTGCTGTGGGTTGCTCTGCGGCCTCGCGCTCGCGTTTCACTTTGGCAAAACCGCGCGCAATCACGCCGCGCGCCTCGCCTCTCGAAAGCCCGGCATCCCGCCTGAGCCATGTCTCAAATTCGCGCGTGGTCGGGAAAGGTGCCCCCGCCTTCACTTCGCTTACGCGCGCAGCAGGGAGCATCGGAAATGTCACCACCGATATCTCCCACAGATCCGCTTCAAGAATGTGCCGTATGCCCGTGCCCGCGTCCTTGCGCGATTTCACGGTCTTGAAGCCAATCGACAGCCCGTCCAGCGCCTTGTCGCGCATGAGTGCCAGCACCTCCCGCGCCCGCGCCACATCCTGTGAAAGCTTGCCCGTCACCTTCAGCCCGCGCGCATCCTCGCGGACGTCCAACCATTGCCCAATCGGCTCGTTCGGATCATGCTGAAACAGCATCCGGATGCCGCCGACGCCGCGTGACGCCAGAGACTTCGCGAATGCGCCCTTGGCCACCTGATCCTTGGCCAGATCAGTGATGCCAAACAGGCTGGCATAGCCGGAGAAGGTTCCATCTTCTGTAACCTTGTCGAGCTTGACGCCGGTGAACTTGCATTCGCGCATGGAGAAAGTGTCTGCCATTTTGGGTGGCTCCGTATTGGGAATTTGTGTGTTCGCTTACTTGAGAGGAGGCTAATCTTAGCCCTCGGCGCTGCCCCTCATCCGGTCCTTCGGACCACCTTCCCCCCGCAAACGGCGGGGAGAAGGACAGGCGCCCTCTTCCCTTCTCCCCGCCGTTTGCGGGGAGAAGGTGGCCGCGTAGCGGACGGATGAGGGGCAGCGCCGAGAGTCGGGAGAGACCCCAGAGATCGCCTAACTCATCTTCCGCGCCACCTTCGCCAGCACCCCCAGCGCCCACCAGGCGCAAAGGCTAGCCGCCGCCGAACCTGTCAGCATCAGCTCAACCGGCCCGACCTTGTCTTCCAGCCCGATCTGCACCGCCAGTTCCAGTCCCGCCACGCCGCCGAACACCAGCCCGGCGACGACACCGACGGCAAATCGCACCGCAGCCTCGCGCCTATCCACCGGTAGCACGAACGCCAGCGAGATCGCCGACCCCGCCACCGCGCCGCCAATTTTTGCGCCCCAGATCAACGCGCCCTCCGGTAGTCCGCTCATGCGCCGCTCCCTTCCGGGTGGTCCGGCTGATAGCCGACCGCCACGCGCTTCTCGGCTTCTGTCAAAAATTCCGCCGCCCCAACCCGCGCCCACAGCGCCGCCCGGTCTTCCGCCAGCGCATCCACCTGGTCGGCATCGGGCACCAGCCGGATGGCGTCGCCCTCCAGTGGCCCCAGCCAACCGGCGAACGCATCCGCCAGCCGGTTCGCCAGCGGCATCACTGTCAGCCGGAAGAAAGCCCGGTTGGCCTCCTTGTAGTTGGCGTGCGTGTTGTCGCCCGGCAGCCCCAGCATCAGCGGCGGCACGCCGAAGGCCAGCGCAATTTCCCGCGCCGCCGCGTTTTTCGCCTCGAAGAAATCCATGTCCTTGGGCGTCAGCCCCATCTGTTTCCAGTCAAGCCCGCCTTCAAGCAGCAGCGGCCGCCCGGCCTTGTGTGCGCCTTGATAGTTTTCCTGCAACTCCATTTTCAGCCGCTCGAACTGATCGGCGGAAAGGCTCGCACCGCTCTTGGGTGCATAGACCAGCGCGCCGGATGGCCGCGCCGAATTGTCGATCAGCGCCTTGTTCCAGTCGCCCGCACCGTTGTGCACATCCACCGCCATCGCCGCCGCCTCAAGCGGCGCAAATCCGTAGAC
>JANMQE010000501.1:0-2536 GCA_031370195.1 Phyllobacteriaceae bacterium | reverse complement strand
CTTGAGCAAATGATCGATGCGCGGGTGGATGGAGGCAAGCTCCTCTTCGCCGTTCTTTCGCGCGTTGTAGGTCGGGATGTTTTCCATCGGGCCCGGACGATAGAGCGCGACGAGCGCGATAATATCCTCGATCCGGTCCGGCTTCATACCGATCAGCGCCTTGCGCATGCCCGCCGATTCCACCTGGAACACGCCGACCGTTTCGCCGCGCGACAGCATTTCGTAGCTCTTCTGATCGTCCAGCGGCAGACGGTTAAGGTCAATCTCGATGCCCTTGCGCTTGACGAGGCGCACAGCCATGTCCAGTACCGTCAGGGTTTTGAGGCCGAGGAAGTCGAACTTGACGAGGCCCGCTTGCTCGACAAACTTCATGTTGAACTGGGTCACCGGCATATCCGAGCGACCATCGCGATACAGCGGTACCAACTCCGCAAGCGGCCGGTCACCGATGACAATGCCGGCGGCGTGGGTTGAGGCATGTCGGTAGAGGCCTTCGAGCTTTTGCGCCATGGCCAATAGCCGCTCGACCACCGGCTCCTTGTCGCGCTCTTCGCGCAGGCGCGGCTCGTCCTCGATGGCTTTGGCGAGCGTTACCGGATTTGCCGGGTTGGACGGCACAAGTTTGCACAGGCGGTCAACCTGTCCATACGGCATTTCGAGAACACGCCCGACGTCGCGTAGTACGGCGCGGGCCTGTAGCGTTCCAAACGTGATGATCTGCGCCACCTGATCGCGGCCGTAGCGCTCCTGCACATAGCGGATCACCTCGTCGCGTCGCTCCTGACAGAAGTCGATGTCAAAGTCGGGCATCGACACGCGGTCGGGGTTCAGGAAGCGCTCGAAGAGCAGCGAAAAGCGCAGGGGGTCAACATCAGTGATCGTCAGCGCATAGGCGACCAGCGAGCCCGCGCCCGAACCACGGCCAGGCCCGACCGGAATGCCATGCGCCTTGGCCCACTTGATGAAATCGGCAACGATGAGGAAGTAGCCCGGATATTTCATCCGCTCAATGACGGACAGCTCAAAATCGAGCCGCTCGTGATAGTCGTCCTGCGTGTAGCCTTCAGTGAGGCCGAAGCTTTCGAGCCGAGCGGAAAGCCCAACGTTCGCCTGCCGCTTGAGTTCATCCGCTTCATCTTTCAGCGCATCCTCGCCGTCAGCATTGGAGCCGGTAAAGCGTGGCAAGATCGGGGCGCGGCCCTCCGGATAATAGGAACAGCGCCGTGCGATTTCGACTGTGTTGTCCAACGCTTCCGGCAGGTCGGCGAACAGCTTGACCATGTCCTTGGCGCTGCGCAGATGGCTGTCCGGCGTCAGGCGGCGGCGATTGTCTTCGGACATCAACGCTCCGGCGGCAATCGCCAGAAGTGCGTCATGCGCCTCATGATCCTCGCGCTTGAGGAAGAACGCTTCATTGGTGGCCACCAAAGGCAGCGCCTGCGAATAGGCAAGCGCAATCATCCGCGCTTCATGCGCTCTGTCGTAGCCTTGCGGGCGCTGCAATTCGACATAGAGACGGTTGCCAAATATCAATTTGAGACGGGCGAGGCGGGCAAGCGCCGTCTCGCTGGCCGCTTCGATCAGTTCATCTACAGGACCGGCCATCCCGCCCGTCAGCGCAATGATGCCGCCCCCAAGTGTTTCCAGCCAGTCGAGCTTGATATGGACAGGATCGCCCGAAGGCGCTTCCATGAAGGCACGGCTGACTAGCTGCACCAGATTGGCATAGCCATCATGGGTGGCGGCAATGAACACCATCTGCGGGTAGGACACCATCTCCTTGCGCCCGTGCTGCGTCGCGGCACCGTGCGCAGCCTCACCAAAATCCACCGCCAACTGGCAGCCGATCAGCGGCTGCACGCCCGCTTTCGAGGCCTTCTGCGCAAACTCCAGCGCGCCGAAAAGGTTGGACGTATCAGTGATGGCGATGGCAGGCGCATTGGAGCCAGCGGCAAAATCAACGATCTTCGAGACGGTCAGCGCGCCTTCAAGCAGCGAGTAGGCCGAGTGCACCCGCAAATGTATGAAGGACGCAGAACCGCCTGTCCCGCTACTAGCCGCTTTGCCCGACGGTTTGCCGAACGGGTCGCCCAACGGGTTGCCATTGTCTGCCACACATCACCTGATTGCCGAATCCTCAACGGCAATCACTATCTTGCAACGGCTGGCAAAGGTCCAGAAAAAGCGGGCCCTGCGAAGCCGTGAAATCGCGTGCTCAACAGGTCAGATTGCGCCGAGATATACGGCACAGGTGGCAATAAACAGCGAGACCGAGAGGAACGAGACGAAGTCTTGGGTGAAGTCTGACATCGGGTAATCTCCTTTGTTCAATCTATATTCGCTATATGTTCCATAAATGTTCACGCGTCAACCATGTTTTCAATCGGCGGGAAAATTATGGTGAATGAAAGGTCTACGCCAATCGGTCGGCCGGTTTGACCACATCTTTTCGCAATCAGTTCCGACCCGCAAAATCTGCGCTGTTGCATTGCACACAAAAATGGCGCATGAGGCCCACCAAGCGCGATGTTCGGGC
>JANMQE010000494.1:0-3147 GCA_031370195.1 Phyllobacteriaceae bacterium | reverse complement strand
ATGCGCGCTTCTAATGCCCATGCTTTTGCATGGCATAGACATAGGCCTTGTTCAGCAACGCCTCATTGGCGTCCGGCTTGTAGCGCTGGACGCGCTCGACAAGCTCATACTGCCGCATCATGCCGTTTTTGCCCCGCACTTGACCATCCATGAAATTCGCGCGCCGCAATGATTTGCCAGCGCGCGAACATGGTAGTCGGGATAATCAGTTGAAAGGAAGATCAAACCTTCCGATTTGATCAGAAATCGTCGTTCTTCTCGGGGGCGACCAAGCCTTCGATGCCTGCGAGCAACTCGTCTTCCGACATCTGGTCAAAATTGACTTTGTCGTCTTCATCAACCATAGGCACGAATTCGTCGATTGCATCAGATTTGGCGGCCACCGCTGCGGGTTCCGGCTCGTCAACTTCGACATGCTTTTGCAGCGAATGGATCAAATCTTCCTTCAGATCGCCCGGCGAAAGCGTCTCGTCCGCGATTTCGCGCAGTGCCACGACCGGATTCTTGTCGTTGTCGCGGTCAATGGTGATGGGCGCGCCTTGCGAGATCAGGCGGGCGCGGTGGCTGGCGAGCAGCACCAGTTCAAAGCGGTTGTCGACCTTGTCGATGCAATCTTCAACGGTAACACGGGCCATGGATGCCCCTTTCTTCAACGGTAATCTGCGGAGATTTGTGCGCGCCTTAGCGCGGCGCGCCTCAAAACACAAGCAAAACCGGCGTATGTGAATTTATAAACCCAACTCATGAAACCATTTGGAATGCTGCCCCGTTCAGTCTAAGAAACTGCGCTGCAAAACGGCCAGGATATTTCAAACCGCTTTGCCACAAGACATTTGAACTAATTCATATTGGAGATACGTCCATGATGTTTGACCCGCGCGAGAAAATCGCTTTGTTCATCGATGGCGCCAATCTTTACGCCACGTCCAAGGCCCTCGGCTTCGATATTGATTACCGCAAGATGCTGAAATATTTTCAGAAACGCGGCTACCTGTTGCGGGCGCACTACTACACCGCGCTGGTTGAGGATCAGGAATTTTCGTCCATTCGCCCGCTCGTCGATTGGCTCGATTACAACGGCTACCGCGTGGTCACCAAGCCAGCCAAAGAGTTTACTGACGCCATGGGCCGCCGCAAGATCAAGGGCAACATGGACATGGAACTCGCCATTGACGCGATGAGCCTTGTCGATGGCGTCGATCATTTTGTCATTTTCTCCGGCGACGGCGATTTCCGCATCCTGATCGAAGCGCTGCAGCGCAAGGGCCGCAAGGTCACGGTCGTCTCTACCATCACCAGCCAGCCCCCGATGGTCTCAGACGACGTGCGCCGCCAGTGTGACCATTTCGTCGATCTGATCACACTGAAGGAAGAAATCGGCCGCGCCCCATCGGACCGGCCCGCGCCAAGACGGTATGAGCAGGAAGCGGTGGATGAGGTGGATTTGTAGAAGCACTTCCCTTCGCCCCGCAGCTTGCGGGGAGAAGGTGGCGCGAAGCGCCGGATGAGGGGCAGCGCCGAGGGCCAGAGACCAGCGCAAATGCCCGGTTCAAGCAGCCAAATGGCTCTCAGTGCCAACCTTTCGTTTAGACTTTGCCGCTGGCAGAAGCTGAATCTTGAACTCACAGCCCGTTGCGTGAAAAAAGCGCCGTACCGTTTCCACAGTTGGGCTTGACCTGCCACCTTCGATGCGGGCTATGACCGATTGGGTCGTGCCCATTTTCCTGGCGACTTCGGCTTGGGTCATTTTGGCTCTGTTGCGCGCTTCAACTAGCGTCCATGCCAGCTCCATTACCGGCTTCATGCGGTCATATTCGGCTTTGACCTCCGGATCAGCCAGCAATTTGGATACAAGTTCTCCGCCATCAATTGTCTTTGTCATGTTCTTGCACCTTGGTTCACTTTTCAGCTTTGCCTGCGTTCGCCGCCAATGAGGCTTTCATGCGCTTTTCGGCTCGTTCCTTCTGGTTCTGCGGCAATTTCTGCGACTTCTTGATATAAGCCGACACGATAATCACCCGCGTCGGGTGAAGCGTGAAACACAGAGCCCGGGCAATTCCGACCTGTGCCTTAAGCCGCAGTTCCCATAGCTTTCCATCTATCTGGCGAACCGCGCCGGGTTCGAGACTTTCGAGGCCATGAGACTGAATCCGCTCAATATAAAGCCCAGCTTTGCCTTCAGTGGAACAGGCAAGTCATCGATTTCACGCATTGCCAATTCGCCGATTTTGACTGTCCACATAGCACATTGATATAGCATTTTTGCTATACTTGCAATCACGTTTTGAATCGCGGCAGGACGTCAGTGACACTGACCATTCTCCCTCCATGCTCTGCATAGGCGCTCAAGCCGCTTCGACCGCGAAAGCTTGGACCGTGCTGAGCTATGTCAGCGGCGAAATCAATCCTCGTGATTGGGCAATTAAAGCAGCACATGACCGCGCGATCCATTTGTGCCATTTGGCTCAAACGAAGATCCATTTGGTGTTATCCAATTACCATTTGACACATCATCTATGAACGAATTGAAATTGTCTTTCGGCAGGAGGTACGTATCGTGGAGCCAGCATTGAAGAAGTATCCGAGACCCGCTCGCAGATATCAGCAGGCCCATCAGCTCTGGCCAATTCTAACAAGTTGGGCTGCTCATGGTGTTATCGGTCGCTTGGGAAAAGTCGTATAATCACCTACGGCGAGGCCGCGATTCTGATGGGGTATTCTCCCCAAGCCGGACGAAGTCTGGCGGAAGCACTTGGCCTTATTGATGAGTATTGCAAGCAGAACAATGTTCCGCGACTAAACACAATTGTCGTGGACTTTGAAACAGGGGCACCCGGTATGGCATCCCCAGAGACTACGATAAAACGGACGAACAAATGCGAAAGATGGTGATTAAGTTTGATTGGTTCATGTATAGACAGCCCACGATACGAAACTTCAGAGATCTATGGTGGATTCCGGTGACAGTGCACTCAACTCCAGCAAATCCTGGCTCCCGATGATCTTCCCCCTTGCGGGGGCCGAAGGCGGGCGAGACCCGTGGCTCGCCCCGTGGATGTCGGCGTATGCCGACAGAAGGGGGTGCCCCGGCGGTGTGCAAAGCCGGTGCTGGCGAAGCCCTCGCGACAATGGGTGGACCGGCTTTGT
>JANMQE010000486.1:0-2417 GCA_031370195.1 Phyllobacteriaceae bacterium | reverse complement strand
CGGTAGTCGTTGGTGTTGGCAACCACATTCACCGAGCCACGCCGGTCAGTCGAAACTGCAAGCCGTTCGCCGATCTTGTCGGGCAGGCCGCCCTCAAGCGGGCCGGAGAAGCCGATCGCTATGAACGCCAGATCCGCCTTGATGAAAAATTCCTTGCCGGCAATCGGCTTGCGCTTCTCATCCACTTCGCAGCACTTCACATGGGTAAGCACACCGTCTTCGCCCACAAAGGCAAGTGTCGCCACCTGAAACTCGCGTTCCGCACCTTCGGCTTGCGATGAAGAGGTGCGCATTTTGGTCGCCCAGTAGGGCCAGACGGACATCTTGTCTTCTTTCTCGGGCGGCTGCGGGCGGATGTCGAGCTGCGTGACCCGCACTGCGCCTTGTCGAAATGCTGTACCGACACAGTCGGATGCCGTATCGCCGCCGCCGATGACAACCACATGCTTGCCACCTGCGACAATCGGCTCGGCGGGCCAGGCCGAAGACTGGATATCCTCGCCGCCGACGCGCTTGTTCTGCTGCACAAGGTAAGGCATCGCGTCATGCACACCCGAAAATTCGACACCCGGAATCCCGGCCGGGCGCGGCTTCTCCGAACCGCCGCAGTAAAGAACCGCGTCATAAGCTGCTGTCAGTTCGTCCATGCTTTTGTCAGTGCCGACATTGACGTTGTAATAAAAGGTGACGCCTTCACCCTTCATCTGCTCGACGCGCCGGTCGATGAAATGCTTTTCCATCTTGAAGTCCGGAATGCCAAACCGCAGCAAACCGCCCGCCTTCGATTCGCGCTCAAACACATGCACATCATGACCGGCACGCCCTAGCTGCTGCGCCGCTGCCATGCCCGCAGGCCCGGAGCCGATGATGGCAACCCTCCTGCCGGTCTTGGCCTCAGCAGGTTCGGGCACGATATAACCAAGTTCATACGCCTTGTCGGCAATCGCCTGCTCGACAGTCTTGATCGCCACCGGCGCATCTTCAAGGTTGAGCGTGCACGCTTCCTCGCACGGCGCCGGGCAAATGCGGCCGGTGAATTCCGGAAAATTGTTGGTTGAGTGCAGGTTGCGGATCGCATTGTCCCAATCGCCATTGTAGACAAGATCATTCCAGTCCGGGATCTGGTTGTGCACCGGGCAGCCGGTATCGCCATGGCAATAGGGCACGCCGCAATCCATGCACCGCGCCGCCTGTTTCTTGACTTCGCTCTCGCTCATCGGCAGCGTGAATTCACGGAAATGCCGAATACGATCCGAAGCCGGCTGATACTTCGCCACCTGCCGGTCGATTTCTAGGAACCCTGTCACTTTGCCCATAGTCGCATTCCGTTCTTATGCTCCGTCACGGAGCCAATTTTCGACTTTCAGTCCTGGCACTTGCGAAAAGTGCTTGACGTTATCGGTCACAACAATCGCATCGAGTGCCAAGGCATGCGCCGCAATCCAAGTGTCGTTCTGGCCAATTGGCCTGCCTTTGCGCTCCAATGCGAGCCTCGCAATTGCATAATGTTCTTCCATGGGCACCACCAAAGGCCTCACTTCAAGTTTGTCGAGGATGGCATCGAGATTTCTGGCCATTCGCTTGGATCCCCGGTTAACAACGCCGAATTTGAGCTCTCCTGCCACTATGATGCTGGTGAACAGCTCTGTTCCCTCCATCTGGATCAGCTTGCTCGCCACAGGTCCATTAGGATTGTTCATCGCATCAGAAACGATATTGGTATCGAGAAGATATTTCACTCCTTACCGTCCCAATCCAGTTCGACCGGCTCAGGTAGAAAATCCTCGATCTCAGGAAATGCATCTTCAGGACCGAGCGGCTCCATCGACGCCAGCACTTCCGCCCAAGTCTTTCTTTTCCCAACTGGCACCAATTTCAATGTGCCGTCCGAAAGCTGCTCCATCTCCACTTCGTCACCTTCGAAATCAAACTCTTTGGGTATCCGCACCGCACGGCTGCGCCCGTTTTTGAAGACATGGACAATCTTTTTTGCCGCAACATGCTCGTTCACGACAGCCTCCAGCACTGTGATATGCCAACGTCATATCACAACGCTATTCAGATTCCAACCTATTCCGCCGCCACGCTCATCCTCGCCTGCTCCATCTCGATCAGCGCCCGGCGGTATTCCACCGGCATCACTTTGCGGAACTTGGCGCGGTAGCCTGCCCAGTTGTCGAGGATGGTCTTCGCGCGGGTCGAGCCGGTGAAATGCATGTGGTTGGAAATCAGCTGATAAAGCCGCTCCTCGTCATGCCGCGTCATGTCGCCCGAGACGTCCACACGTCCCATGTGCGCGATGTCGCCGCCATGGTGATGCAGCTTTTCCAGAAGATCATCCTCTTCCGGCACGGGCTCGAGCTCAACCATCGCCATGTTGCAGCGTTGGGCAAAATCACCCGCTTCATCAAGCACAT